>CAMHBH010000008.1 GCA_946183175.1 uncultured Oscillibacter sp. | reverse complement strand
CGTATTCGGCTACATGCAGGCCGAGCCCGTGAAAGTGGCCTCCGTACAGGAAGCGCCCGTCGAACTCGAGGCCCCCGACGGCATGGAGCAGTTGCGCGGGCGCATTGAGGAATTTCTGACCGACGCCGAGGGCAACAGCTACGTAGAATTGACGCTTTCCCCGCCCGAACTCGGCAAGATTACCGTCTCGCTGACGCAGGCCACCGACGGCGCGTTGCATATTCAGCTCAGCGCGTCGACCGTCCGCGCCGCCGAACTCTTAGAGCGCAATACCGCCGGACTGCAACAGCTTTTGGCGTCCACGTCCCGCCCGCAGGTCAAGGTGGAAATGACCGAGACCCAGAACGCCCCCTACATCTTCATCAACCCCAACGAGGACAACGGACAGAATCAGCAGAACCGGCAACAGAATCAGCAGAAGCGCGACCGGGAGCGCGGCGAACACGAAGACCGCGACTTTATACAGCAGTTGCGCCTCGGGCTGGTCGGCCTCGAAACCTGACACCCCGAAAGGAGTACCCATGAGCAGTTACATTACGGACTTGAACGGCATTGTCACCACCGGACTGGAAACCGCCGCTTCTGTCGCGAAGCACAGCACCAGTAAGAAGGCCGGGAAAGACCTCCAGATGGAAGACTTCCTCCAGTTGATGGTCGCCACCTTCCAGAACCAGACCATTGACAATCAGGCCGACATCAGCGACATGATGAACCAGATGGTTCAGATGTCCGTCGTGCAGGCTGTCAGCAACATCAGCGACCTGATTACCGACACCACCAATATGACGTACGCCGCCTCCCTCGTCGGCAAAGAGGTCATCATCGCCCAGCAGAACGGGCGCTCGA
Organism: uncultured Oscillibacter sp.; assembly: GCA_946183175.1. Lineage (GTDB taxonomy): Bacteria > Bacillota > Clostridia > Oscillospirales > Oscillospiraceae > Oscillibacter. Next base: position 27,661 of record CAMHBH010000008.1, on the reverse strand, counting down.
CCCAGCAGATTACGGGCACCGTCACGGGTACGGGCATGCTCAACGGCTCCCCGGTGATTTTCGTCGGCGACGACAGTTACTGGCTCTCGGACGTGCTCGCCGTCGGACAGCTCCCCTCCCAAGAGGCCCAGCAGAAGAACGCGCAGGCCGTACAGGAAGCGGAAGACTGGCTCAATCAGCAGACGACTTCCAGCGCCCTCGACGCCGCCGCCCGCGCCGCCCTCAACGCCAACGACGACACTGTAGACGCCCTTCTTGAAGCGCTCAAGCCCTCCGACGACGACGACAAACGCGCCGACGCTATCGCCGACATTCTCGACCCGTCCAGCAACAAGCGCGACGCCGTCGTGAATCTCCTCACCGCCGCCGGGAGCAGTACAGACGCCGCCGCCATGCTCGACGCCCTCGGCTACTCCGACATCCCCATGGAAATCATTGAGGACGCCATGCAGGAAATCGGCACCCTGTAAGCGCACTCGGAAGGGGGCCGCCCATGATAAACAAAATCCAGAACGCCGCGCGCGCCGTCCCGGCCACCCCCACGCGGAATACGTCCGCCGTCCCGGCAACTTCCGCGCGGAATACGTCCGCCGCGTTCGGCGACATGCTTCAACAGCGGACGGTCAATTTCTCCAAGCACGCCCTCGCGCGCGCCGAGGAACGCGGTATCGAACTCACTTCGGACTTAATGGACAAGCTCGCCGACTCCGTGGAGAAGGCCCACGAGAAGGGCGCGAAAAACATCCTTGCTTTCAGCGATTCACAGGCCTTCATCATCAATATCCCCTACGGGCGGGTCATTACCACCATGTCCGGGGAGGAGATGAAACAGAATATCTTTACCAACATTGACGGGGCTGTACTTCTCTGACGCGGACGGCAGGTCCCTAGCGGATGCCGGGGGGCGCGGCCCGATTGGCCCGCCCCGACACCCCGTCCCACGCGGATTTTTTAAGGAGTTACTGAATGACAAGTTCCATGTACGCGGCAGTATCGGGCCTCAAGACGCACATGAGCGCCCTTGGCGTTATCGGCAACAACGTCGCCAACGTCAACACCTACGCCTACAAGGCCACCCGCTACACCTTCGACGAGGCCCTCTACACGAATATGCGCTCGGGCTCCAACGGCACCGACGAAATCGGCGGCAACAACCCCGCCCAAATCGGCTTCGGCTGCACGCTCGGCACCATCGACCTCGACATGAGCACCAAAATCTTCAACACCACCGGGCGCGGCCTCGACTGCATGGTCGACGGCGACGGCTTCTTTATCGTCGGCGACAAGACCAAGTTCGGAATCAACTCTCAGGCCGAACTCAACGGCATGTCCCTCAGCCGCCTGGGCAACTTCGAGTTCAGCAGCGGCTGGCTCACCGACGGCGGCGGGCAGATTGTCTACGGCTTCCTCAACACCGCCAACCCTGACCAGAACGCGAGTTTCAGTACGCTCTTGACGCCGATTCGCCTTCCGTATTATAATGAGCAGACGAAAGAAATCCTCATGCCCAACGAGACCGACGACGAGGAGAACCCCGAACTCGTCGACAATCAGCAGGCCCTGGAGGCCATCGAGGAGGCCAACACCCCCGGACAGGAGGGTACTTACGTCCCCTATAAGCGCCTCAACGTCGACACTTTGAGTGTAGACCGCTCCGGCGTCATCACCGCCGTCACCGCCGACGACATCCAGGTCGTCATCGGCGTCATCGCCGTGGGGAAGGCCGAGAACCCCAACGGCGTCACGCACGACGACGGGCGCTACTACAAGGCCCTCGGCGGCGCGGGCAACGTGCGCCTGACGACCGTCGGCGGCGTCGTGACCTACCCCGAAATCGGCCTCGACGGACAGCCCGTCAACCCCGGCGGCACCGACTCCAACCGCCTCATCATCGAGAGCGCCGGCGACACCGAACTGCTCAACGGCGGCCTCGAATCCTCCGGTACCGACCTCGCCGACGAAATCACGCACATGATTGTCATCCAGCGCGGCTACCAGGCCAATACCAGAATCGTCACCGTGACCGACTCCATGCTCGAGGAACTCGTGAACATGAAGCGGTAATTCTCCAGGCGTAGGGGGACGCGCGTCCCCCGCGCCCTTCCGCGCAGAAAGGAACGGCACAACATGATTGTACTTACCAAGGTATCAAAGGAGAAATTTCTGCTGAACCACAACCAGATTGAGTGTATCGAGACCATCCCCGAGACCCGCGTCGTCATGATGAACCACGACTACTACCTCGTGCAGGAGACCATACAGGACATTATCCGCAAAATCGCGGAGTACAACGCGAAAGTGCTCGACATCCACCGGCAAATCGCCGTAACCGACAAGCGCAAGTAGTCGGAATCTGAACGACAAGAAACGGAGCGGAAATTTTTATGAACATCGCGTATGTCGTGGGACTGGTTCTCTCCTTCGCCTTTATCCTCCTGGGCATGCTGGGCTTCCCGAAAATCGACTTCAACAAGCTGATGAACTTCGTCGACATGCCGAGCGTGCTCATCGTGGTGGGCTGTACGTTCGCCGTCGTGGCGGCGAGTATGCCCACGTCCGTGCTGAAGTCCATCCCGAAACACTTCGGGCTGGTCATGAATACCAAGAAATTCGACCCCCTGAGCATCATCGACCAGTTGACGGAAGTCGCCAACAAGGCCCGTAAGGACGGCCTGCTCTCTCTGGAAGGCATGGCCGCCGAGCAGAAAGACCCCTTTTTCAAACAGGCCATTATGCTCCTCGTCGACGGCAACGACGCCGACCGCGTCCGGCTCGTGCTCGAAACCGACATCGAACAAATGGCGGCCCGGCACGAATCCGGCGCGGCCCTCTACGACAAAGCCTCCGCTATGGCGCCCGCGTTCGGCATGGTCGGCACCCTCTGCGGCCTCATCAACATGTGCAAGGGCCTGAACATGTCCGACGGCTCCTCCAGCCTCGGCGACGACATGGGTACCGCCATGATTACGACCATGTACGGCTGCATGCTGGCCCACCAGGTGTTCGGCCCCATCGCCACCCACCTGCGCACCCGCGGCGACGAGGAAATCCTCTGCAAGCTGATTATCGTCGAGGGAATCACGGGCATTCAGGCCGGGGAGAACCCGAAGTTCCTCCGCGAACGCCTCCTGACGTTCGTGTCCCAGAAGACGCGGGAAAAGGCCTCCGCCGGCGGCGAATAAGACACACTCGCTTTTCCGTCCCGGAACAGCGACAGCATAGAAGGGAGGAAGCAACCTCTTTATGGCAATCAAGAAAAAGAGCGGCGGCGGGGGCGGCGGCGCGAACTGGATGGACACCTATGGCGACATGGTTACGCTGTTGCTGTGCTTCTTCGTCCTGCTCTACTCCATGTCGACTATCAGCGAGGAGAAGTTCAAGGCCATCGTGCAGAGCTTCAACCCGTCGTCGCTGGAAACCAGTACCATGACTTCCGGCAGTGAAGGCCCGCTGGCCGACCCGTCCGAGGGTATCGGCTCCGATTTCGGCGTCGCCCCGAGCGAGGAAGAAATCGAACAGTCCGAAATCGAAGACCTCATGTCGCAACTGGCCCAAATGTTAAAGGAAATGGCCGCCGAGAGCGGACAGGCCGACAACATCGAAGTCACGAAGGGCGACGGCTACGTGTTCGTGTCGTTCAACGACGCCGTGTTTTTCATGGGCGACAGCCCGTCCATCACCGTCGAGGGGGAGCGGATTCTCAACACCGTCGCCGACGCGCTCAACAGGGCGGCCCGCGCCGTGGACGAACTCCGCATTATGGGCCACACCGCGCAGGCCTCCCCCGACCGCGCCAACAACATCGACAACGACCGCCGCCTCGCCTCCAACCGCGCCACCAACGTCACCATCTACTTGCAGAAGCGCGTGGAAATCTCCCCGGCGCGTATCGTCAGCGTCGGCTACGGACAGTGGCGGCCCGTCGACACCAACGCCACCCGCGACGGGCGCGCCCATAACCGCCGCGTGGAAATGATTATCACCGGCAAGAACCTCTACAACGAACTGGGCGACGCGCTCCAGCAGTACCGAACTCTCCGCACAGGCGAGGCCCCGACCGAGGCCGCAGAGGAGTTCTACGAAGAGTAACACCGCACGCGGCTGACAGGAAAGAGGTGGCCACATGGCTGAAGTATTGTCACAAAGTCAGATTGACGCGCTCCTGCAAGCCGCGTTTAATCCCGAACCCGACAAGCCGCCCGACAAACCCAAAGAGAAGTACCAGAAGTACGACTTCCGAAGCCCGAGAAAGTACACCAAAGAGCGCCTGAAAATGCTCAACGGCGTTTTCGACAACTACGCCAAGGTGCTCACCACCCGCATTAACGCCCTTGTCCACGCCACATGCGAAGTTACGGTTGACACCGTGGACGAACAGCGGTATTATGAGTTCTCTAACGCGCTGTTGGAGGGGGAAGTCGTGACCGTGGCCTACTTGCGCCTCGACGGTCAGCGCGAGGATACCCCCGTCATCATCTGCGCCACGCCGAACATCATGATTAGCATGTTCGACCGCCTCTGCGGCGGCACCGGAAACGTCGACGACCTCCCTTCCGACTACGCCTACACCAACGTAGACCTCACGCTCTACGCGAACCTGATTTCGGAGTTCATTTCGCTGATGGGCGGGAGCTGGGAAAACTACCTGCATTTGAATTTCGAGTTCGGGCGCGTGGAGACCAACCCGACCCTCGTACAGCTCATCGGGCTGGAAGAGACGGTAGTCGTAGTGAGTATCGACGTGAAGTTTACGAACGTCTCTGGGCGGTTCGATATCTGCATGCCCGACGAAGTTTTGAGCAAGATTTTCGAGGGAATCGCCCGGCAGAACCGCGCCATGCGCAAGCAGTTGGAAGACCACTCCGAGGAGATTTACAGTCACTTGGAGGAAACCGACCTCGTCATCACCGCCGAGCTTGGGCGTACCTGGCTCAGGCTCCGCGATATCTACACGTTGAACGTGGGAGATGTTATCGACATGAACATCAAGGCCGACTCCGCCGTGTCGCTCTGGATTGGCGAGCGGCAGTGGTTCTCCGGCCTGATGGGCGTTGATGAAAAGCACGTAGCAGTAAAAATCAGAGATGTACATCACATAGAGGGAGGGAGCGAGCAGGAAGATGAGTAATCTGTTTTCACCGATGGAGATTGACGCCATTGGCGAGATTATGAACATCAGCCTTGGCTCATCGGCTACGGCGGTTTCCAACCTGCTGGATCACAGAGTCGATATCACCACGCCGCAGGTTTCCATTGTGAACGCGGAGGAGTTTTCGCTGGGAGACCTCGACCCCGCAATCGGCGTGGAAATCAAATACGTCGCGGGCCTGCACGGCAGTAACATCATGCTCCTGAAAATGCACGACGTGAAGGTTATCGTCGACATTCTCATGGGCATGGAGACGCCTATCGAGGAATTCGAGCTGAACGAACTGACGCTCAGCGCGGTCTGTGAAGTCATGAACCAGATGATGGGGGCCTCGTCCACGGCGCTGTCGGATTTCCTGGGGCGCGTGGTCAACATCTCCACGCCCGAGACCTTCGACGGCTCCAATGTGGACAATCTGCGCGACCAGTGGCTACCGGTCAAGCAGGGCCCGGTGGTGGTTGTACAGTTCGCGCTGAGCATCGAGGACTCCGTGCAGAGTGAGTTCATCAACGTCATGTCCGTGGAACTCGCCAAGGAGATGATTTCCGGCTTCGGGCTGGGGGAGGACGAGGATTCGTCCGCCGCGCTGGAGACGACCGCACAGCCCGAGGGCAACCGGAATCTGAGCGCCGCCGAAATCGACGCAATGTTCTCGCAACAACCCGCCCCCGCGCCGTCGGGCGGCGGCATGATGAGCCAGGAGGAAATCGAGCGCATGATGGCCGGCATGGCACAGCAGCAACCCGCGCCCGCGCCCGCTCCGTCCGGCGGCGGCATGATGAGCCAGGAGGAGATAGAGCGCATGATGTCCGGCATGGCACAGCAACCCGCACAACCCGCCGCGCAGGCCCCCGTACAACAGCCCGCCGGATACCCGCCCTTCTACGGCTGGCCCACCGGCCCCGACGGAAAGCCCATGCCCTACCCTCCCTATTACGCGTGGCCCTCCGCGCCGCCCGCCGAGGCCCGCAAGCCCGACCAGAAGGTTATCCAGACGACGCCGCCCGTCATGCCCAGACTGGAGGACGGTACCGAACTGACCGAGGAGCAGTCGCACAACCTCGACCTGATTATGAGCGTGCCGCTGGAAATCGCCGTGGAAATCGGGCGCACGCGGAAAAAGGTACAGGAAATCGTGTCGCTGTCGAAAGGCTCCCTTGTGGTGCTCGACAAGCTCGCCGGAGACCAAGTAGACGTGTACGTAAACGGCAAGTGCATCGCACAGGGCGACGTGGTGGTCATCGACGACAATTTCGGCATCCGGATTACGGAAATCCTCCGCCGCCCGGGGCTGGAAGACCTCCTCTAATCAGCGCCGCCGAAATTTCCCGCCGCGGCTCCCGGGCCGCTCGCGGTTGCATATAAGCGCGGAATCTCCGCATAACTCGTACTGTTTTGGAAAGGAAGATGGACAAATGGCAAAAATCTTAATGGCTGACGACGCGGCCTTTATGAGAAAAGTCATTAAGGACACCCTCAGCAAGAACGGCTTCACGGACCTTCACGAGGCCGTGGACGGTGCCGACGCCGTGGCGAAGTACGACGAAGTCCAGCCCGACCTCGTCATCCTCGATATCACCATGCCCAATATGGACGGCCTCGAGGCCCTCAAGGCGATTAAGGGCAAGAACCCCGCCGCCAACGTCATCATGTGTTCGGCGATGGGTCAGGAGGCCATGGTCATGGACGCTATCAAGTCCGGGGCCAAGGACTTCATCGTCAAGCCCTTCAAGCCCGACCGGATTATGAAGACCGTGACGGCGATTCTGGGCGCGCCCTGACGAATGGCGGCGAATCTCATCTCCGCCCTCGGCATGCTCTTCACCACGGTTTTCATACTCGTGCTGGCCTACGTCACAAGCCGCTGGATTGCGGCCCACGGCGCGCCGGGTACCGGGACGTGGGCGGGGCTCAACGGCGGCGGCGAGAATTTCCGCGTACTGTCGCGAATCGGCGTGGGGCGCAACGCGTCCCTGCTGGTTCTCTACGCGCGCGGGCGCTGTATGCTTTTGGGCGTGACGGAGCAGAACATTACCCTGTTGAAAGAGTGGGAGGGCGAGGAGGCCGAAGCGTGGCTCTCGGAAACGCCCCCGGACGCCGGATTCCTGGGCGTCCTGCGCGACACCCTCAACCGCCCCCGGAGGAATGACCATGGCTGACGGCATTATCAATATCAACGGCGACAGCGTGCAGACTTTAGAGATAATTTATCTCATGGCCCTGTTTACGCTCCTGCCCTCGGCGGTCATCCTCATGACCTCGTTTACCCGGTACGTTATCTCGCTCTCGTTCCTGCGCAACGCGATGGGCACGCAGCAAGTCCCGCCGAATATGGTTCTGGTGGGGCTGTCGCTGTTCCTGACGCTCTTCACCATGGGGCCCGTTGTCCGCGAAATCAGCACGACCGCCTACCGGCCCTACGTCGAGGGCGAAATCGAGCAGTCCGTATTTTTCGAGCGCGCCCAACTGCCCCTTAAAAACTTCATGGTGCAGAATACCGACATTTCCACAATCCGCCTCTTCTGCGACATGGACGCGACCGCCGAACTTCCAGATACCTTAGAAGCGGCGCAACTGCTCCCGTTGCGGATAATCGTCCCGGCGTTCGCGACAAGCGAACTCCGGCGCGCCTTTGAAATCGGGCTGTACCTGTACATCCCCTTCCTGCTCATCGACATTATCGTGTCAACCGTGCTGATGTCTATGGGTATGATTATGCTTCCGCCGTCCATGATTTCCACGCCGTTCAAGTTACTGCTGTTCGTGTCGCTCAACGGCTGGGAACTGGTGTTCACGTCTCTGGTACGCGGCTTCCGCTACGTGCCGCTGGCCTGAAACGAGGTGAAGGACTATGAATAGCGCGGATGTCGCCGTGATTTTCGGCGACGGCCTCGGCGTGGCGATTCGCCTCGGCGGCCCCATTCTGCTCATGTGCATGCTCGTGGGCGTCGTCGTGGCCATCCTGCAAGCCGTCACGCAGATTCACGAGCAGTCCATTTCGTTCCTGTTGAAGCTGATAGTCGTCGTCCTGTTCCTGATTCTGGGCGGGAACTGGATGCTCCGCATTCTACAGGAATACACGTACAAGCTCTTTGACCTGATGGTTTGAAATCATGTTCAACTGGAGCGCGTTCACGCTTTTTCTCTACATCTTTATGCGTATGGCGGGCTTTATCCTGTTCAGCCCGTTCTTCGGGCGAAACGGGGTTCCGACGTTCTTCCAGAGCGGAATCATACTCTTCCTGTCCATTACGGCCTACTCCGCCTCCGGACAGGCCGTCGCGGTGCCCGAAACCCTCGTGGAATTGGCCGTACGGCTCTTTCTCGAACTCGGCGTCGGCTTCTTTATGAACATGATTATCCGCTTCCTGCTCTATATCCCCGAACAGGCCGGAGAAATCATCGACACCCAAATGGGAATGAGCATGGCCCGCTCCTACGACCCCGGCGCGCAGTCGTCCATGACGAGCACGGCCAACCTGCTCAACCTCATGACGCAAATGCTCTTTTTCCTCTCCAACGGACACGTCACCCTGATTCGGCTCATCCTGACTTCCGGGGACGTGGTGCCGTTCGGCGGCGCGGTGTTCGGCGACATGGCCGCCAACCATATGGTGGCGTTCTTCTCGAACTGCGTGCTGTTGTCCTTCAAGCTCAGCCTCCCGATTCTCGGGGCCGAACTCCTCGGGCAAATGGGCATGGGCATTCTCATGAAGGCCATTCCGCAAATCAACGTATTCGCCATCAATATCGAACTGAAAGTCATTGTCGGAATGCTCATGCTTTCGGTGTTGCTGTCCCCGATGAGCAATTTCCTGCTGGAGACGGAGTCGCTTATGCTCGGCTCCATTCGGGACGTGCTGACACTGTTCGCGGATTCACGGTAAAACACGCCGTGGAACAGCCCGTAAGCGAGGTGGTGGACGGTGGGCGAAGACGATTCCAAAACCGAAAAGGCAACCCCAAAAAAGCGAAGAGACGAACGTAAAAAAGGACACGTTTTCTTGAGTAAGGACGCGGTTTCGGTGGCGTCGCTGTTCGGCAATATTCTCGTCATGCGCGTGACGTTCGCCGGGGCGCTCTCGTCCATCGGCGCGTTCATGGTCTACTGCATTCAGCTCATTCAGAACGGCGGAGTACCCAATCACGCGTTGCTGTTGCGCTGTGTGTCCCTGCTGGCGGACATCGCGGGGCCGTTCCTCGCGGTCGCGGCGCTCCTGTCGATTGCCGCCACATTCGCGCAAACCCGGTTACTGGTCAGTTTTGAGCTTATCAAGCCTAAATTCGACAAAATCAACCCGTTAAAGGGCTTTCAGAATCTCTTTTCCCTGCGAAGTGTAGTAGAGGCTCTGAAAAACCTGTTGAAAGTCGCGATTCTGCTCTACCTGATTTATTCCAGCCTCCGCGCCCTGATGGGAATCGCGGAACGCTACCTCTACGCCGACTTGAGCGGCGCGTCCTCCCACCTGTTCGGCGAAATATTCTCCATGCTAATCCGCGTGGCTATGGCGTTTCTGGCGCTCGCCGCCCTCGATTTCCTGTACCAGTGGTGGGACTTTGAAAAGCAGATGAGAATGTCGAAACAGGAAATCAAGGAAGAGTACAAGCAGACCGAAGGCGACCCGCAAATCAAGAGCAGAATCAAGGAATTACAGCGCCGCGCCGCCCAACAGCGCATGATGCAACAAGTACCGAAAGCGGATGTCATTGTCCGTAACCCGGAACACGTCGCGGTCGCGCTACGCTACAAGCCCTACGTCGACGAGGCCCCGCTCGTACTCGCCAAGGGTCTCGACGCCTTAGCACTGCGTATCGTCTCCGTCGCGGAGGCGCACAACGTCACCGTCGTCGAAAACGTCACGCTCGCCCGCGCCCTGTACGCGAAGGCGGAACTCTACCAGACCATCCCCGCCGACCTTTACGAGGATGTCGCGGAAATCATGGTGTATCTCTACAAGCTCGGACGCGTCAAAGCGTAAGCGGAAAGGTATCAGCGCATGAGACGACTTATCGAAAATAACGCGGTCACGCTGTTTGTGGTTGTGGTCGTCCTGTTCATGATTATCCCCATTCCGCCGCAGTTGCTCGACATTCTGCTGGTGCTCAACCTGTCCCTGTCGGTGATTATCCTCGTCATCACGATGAACATCTCGGAGGCGCTGGAGTTCTCCATATTCCCGTCGCTCCTGCTCATTACGACCCTGTTCCGGCTGGGCATGAACGTCTCCTCCACGCGCCTGATTCTCTCCAACGGCGGCTACGCCGGGGAAGTCATCGACGCCTTCAGCCAGTTGATTACCGCCGGAAACGTCGTGATTGGCTTCATCATCTTCGTGATTATTGTCCTCGTACAGTTAATCGTCATCACGCGCGGCGCGGAACGCGTGGCGGAAGTCGCGGCGCGCTTCACGCTCGACGCCATGCCCGGGAAGCAAATGGCCATCGACGCCGACCTGAATACCGGAATCATCGACGAACAGCAGGCCCGCGAACGCCGCGCCAAAATCCAGCGCGAGTCCGACTTCTACGGTGCCATGGACGGCGCGACCAAGATTGTCAAGGGCGACTCGACGATGTCCATCATCCTGACGGCGGTCAACCTCATCGGCGGTATCGTCATCGGCATGCTCATGGGCGGGCAGGACTTCTCCACGGTGTTGCAGGTCTACTCCCGCGCCACCGTCGGCGACGGCCTCGTCTCACAGCTCCCCGCCCTTATGATTTCGACCGCCACGGGCATGATTGTCACCCGGTCGGTATCGGAAGGCAGTCTGGGCGAGGACATGCGCACGCAGTTTCTCGCACAGCCCACGGCGATTACCGTCGCGGGCGGCGCTATGATTTTCCTGGGCGTCCTGCCCAATACCCCGCACGTATCGCTGTTTATCGTGGGCATTGCCTTAGCCGTCGCGGGCGTCATGCTGTTCCGGCGCGTGCAGGCCGCCAAGGAGGCCGAGGAGGCCGCCGCCGAGGAAGTCGCCGCCGAGGAGGCTACGGAGGAAGTCCCCACCGCCGCCGACTACTACAAGGATATCAGCAACGTTTATTCCCTGCTCACCGTCGAACCGATTGAAATGGAAGTCGGCTACAGCCTGATTCCCCTCGTCGACGAGCGGAGCGGCGGCAAACTCATCAACCGGATTGTCATTTTCCGGCGGCAGTACGCGCAGGAGATGGGCTTCGTCATTCCCACGGTGCGACTGCACGACGGTTCCATGCTGGGCACAAACCAGTACATTATTTACATCAAGGGCGAGGAAGTCGCGCGCGGCGAAATCCTCATGGACTACTATTTAGCGCTCGAACCCGCCAACCCCGTCAAGGACATCGACGGTATCGAGACCGTCGAGCCGGCCTACGGAATCCCGGCGCGCTGGATTCTCCCCGAAAACAAGGAAATGGCCGAAATCTACGGCTATACCGTCATCGACCCCCTGTCGGTCATGCTGACGCACCTCTCGGAGACCATCCGACAGCACGCCTACGAACTGCTCAGCCGTAGCGAGACAATACAGCTCGTGGAGAACCTCAAAAAGACTTCGCCCGAACTCGTGGAGGAAGTCTGCCCGGGCATCGTCTCCTACGCCCTGCTCGAAAAGGTTCTCCGTAACCTCCTAATGGAAGGCGTGCCCATCCGCGACCTTGGTACCATTCTCGAGACCCTCGTCGACGCGCTGGCCAATACCCGCGACCCCGACACCCTCACCGAAAGCGTACGCGGCGCGTTGAGCCGCACGATTACGCGGCAGTTCTGCGAGAACGGACAGCTCCGCGCCATCACCCTCGACGGGGAAGTCGAACGGCGTATTGTCGCCTCCCTCACGCGCAACGAGCGCGGTATCTATTTGGCCATGGGCCCCGAACTCATTCAGCCCCTTATTTCGCAACTCGCGGAGAATATCCGCAAGTTCCAGGAACTCGGACAGAACCCCGTTCTGCTCACCAGTCAGGTTATCCGGGTTTACCTCAGCCGACTGCTTTCGCAGTATTTCCCCAACCTCTACGTGCTCTCCTTCACGGAAATCGTGGGGACGGTGCAGATACAGTCCATCGGCAATATCACCATGCAGGCGTCTGATGAGAAAAGGACGGTCGGAGCATGAAACACGACGATTACGAGAAAATGACGACGGAAGAACTCTTTCGGGAGTACAGGAGGAACCCTTCGGAAGAATTGAAGTGGGAAATCGTCATGAGGTACACCGGAACCATCCGGAATATCGCCCTTCAGATTCAGGGCGTCTACAGCGGGTTCGCGCAGCTCGACGACATCATCAACGAGGGCCTGATTGTCCTCGCGCGCGCCGTCGACAAGTACGACCCATCCATCGGCAAATTTGAGACCTACGTCGCCAAGCGTATCCGGGGCATGATTATTGACCTCGCGCGGCAACAGGACTGGGTTCCGCGCCCGATTCGCCGCCGCGCCCGCGAAATCGAACAGGCCAACGCCGAACTCTACAGCAAACTCGGACGCTTCCCCACGGAACACGAAGTCGCCGAACACCTCCACATCTCCGACGAGGAATATCAGGATATCATGGCGAACGCGTCCATGTACAGCGTCGTGTCGCTGGAGGAGACGCTGGAAGGCTGTGACCAGTTGTCGAACCACGACCGCACGGCCCCGGATTCCTCCCCGGATGAAGTCGTAGAGCGGCAGGAGCTTCTCGAAACCCTCTCGAAAGCGATTTCCACCCTCCGGGAGAACGAGCAGATTGTCTTGTCGCTCTACTACCAGAAAAATATGAAAATGAAAGATATCGCGGCGGTATTGGGCGTCAGCCACGCGCGCGCCTCGCAGATTCACACCCGCGCACTGCAAAAGTTAAAGGTGCTTCTCTCCGACTCCATCTGACGGGAAAGGACGGTATTATGGTCAAGGGCTTCTACAATTTGACTTCCGCCATGCTGACGCACGGGCGGCATTTGGACGTGATTTCCAACAATATGGCAAACGCCGCCACGGCGGGATTCAAGACCGACCGTTTTACCGGCTCCACCTTCGAGAACGTCATGTGGGAACTCGTCGGGAACAAGACGAAAAATTACACGGAAATCGGCGAGCAGAGCTGGATTAGCGCGCCAAGTCAGCTCTACACCGACTTCTCACAGGGCAGTCTCGACAACACGGTTTTACCGCTGGACTTCGCCATCAACGGCCCCGGCTACTTCGCGATTCAGACGGGCGACCCGAACGCCGTACCGGAAGAACCCGAGGAACCCGGGATTCTGGGAGAAAATCCGGAGGAAGCGGAAGAACCCGAGACCCCCGTAGAGCCGGAAGGCCGGGGGTATCCGGAGGGCTGGCCCGACGTGCGGCGCGGCATCGTCTACACGCGCGCGGGGAGTTTCTCCCTCGACAACGAGGGCTATCTGACACTCCCCAACCAGGGCCGCGTGCTCAGTCAGACATTTGAGCCCATCCGCCTCGTGACCGACCAGTTCGACACAGACGGCTACGGCGGACTGTTCACGAAAACCGGGGGCTTTCTGGGGCGAATCGGCGTGTTCACGTTCGGCGACGACGAAACCGCCCTCGAAAAAGACGATTACGGGATGTTCACCGCCGAACAGGAGGGACAGCCCGCCGCAACGCCTGTCCTGAACGGGTGGGTAGAGCGCTCGAACATCGACTGGGTGAAGGAAATGACCGAGATGATAAGCACGCAACGCGTCTACCAGAGCGCCGCCGAGGCCATCAAAATCTACGACAACGTGCTCAACCGCGTCACGCAGGAAGTCGGGCGGCTGTCGTAAGGTATTTGTGTAGGGACAGCTTTTGCACATACCGCCGTAAGGAGTGGCTTTATGGACGTATCCTTTTACACCGCCGCCGTCGGCGCGCACCAGCAGCAGCGCCGCCTCGACGTACACGCCAACAATATCGCCAACGTCAACAACTACGGCTTCCGCGCGCGCCGTCCCGACTTCCAGACGCTCATGACCGGGGGCGTGCGGGGGATTGACGAGACGTTACAGCGCGGCGTCGGCTCCCGGCTGGAGGCCGACCAAGTAGACCTCTCTCCGAGCGGCTTCTGGGGCACCGAACGCCCCCTCGATTACGGAATCGAGGGCAACGGCTTCTTCGCGCTCCTGAATCCCACCACCGGGGAGTACACCTACACCCGCGAGGGTTCCTTCGCGCTCTCGAACGTCGTGGAGACCATCGAGCCGGAAATCGACGAGGACGCCGAGGAAGGGGCCGAGGCCCCCGAACCGGAGATTGTCACGACGTGGTACCTCTCCGACGGCAACGGGCGCTACGTCATCGGCACGGACGGGCGGCCCATCACCGTTGCCGACCCCGTGAACGATGTCGGGCTGGGGAAAGACCTCTCTATCGGGCTTTTCGACTTCGTCAACCACGACGGCATGCAGAGCGAGGGCCTGAGCGGCTTCATCCCGCAGGACAAGAACGGTGCCCCCGCCCCCGCCGACGGGAGAATCGTACAGGGCTACCTCGAAGTGTCCAACGTCGATTACGCCTACGAACTGGCGAAAGTCATCGAATCACAGCGTTCCTTCCAGTACATGTTGCGCATGGTGCAGACCTCCGACGAAATCACAACCACGGTCAACGGCTTGCGCTGACCGCGCGATATAGAAAGCAGGTGGAGATTTGGAAATCAAAAACTACCACGAACTGTCAACCCTGGAAATCGATACCCTGCGCGAAATCGGGAGTATCGGAACCGGGAACGCCGCCGCCGCGCTGTCCGTCATGCTGGGGCGCAACGTCCGAATCACGCTCCCGGAAGTCCGCATTATGGGCTACAACGAGGCCATCGAGTGGATTGGCGGCCCCGAGACCATTACCGCGGGCGTCATGGTGCGTATCAGCGGGCAGATGACCGGAATCATGCTCTCCGTGCAGTCGCTGGAGTTCGTCAACCTGGTGTTAAGCAGTATGCTCTCCGAGGAAGTCCACGACTACGAGGACTTGAAGGAACTCGAGCGCTCCGCGCTGATTGAAATCGGGAACATCATGATTTCGACCTTTATCAACGCGCTGTCCGGACTGGCCGACATTTCCGTAGAGCTGACCGTGCCGAGCCTGTCCGTGGACATGCAGGGCGCGATTCTGGCCGTACCTATGGCGGAGTACGGCGGGCAGTCCGACTACCTCATGACCATCGGCGGAAACTTCATGTGCGACAATCAGGTTGTGCCGTGCCGGCTGTTGCTATCCCCGGATGTCCGGTCGCTGAATTTCCTGTTAAGAAAGCTGGGCGTGTTGGAATGATGAATCAGGCCCCACAAAAATTAACCGTCGGAATCGCCGACATGAAAATGTTGCAATGGGACGGCGAATTGATTACCTACGCGCTGGGCTCCTGTATTGGCATATGCCTGTACGACCCGGCCGTGAAACTGGCGGCACTGATTCACATTATGCTCCCCATCAACATGGAAGCGGGGCGGAAAAACACGATGAAGTACGCCGATACCGGTATCAAGGAGACCATCCGGCAGTTGGAGGCGCGCGGCGCGCGGAAAAACCGCCTCGTGGCCAAAATCGCCGGGGGCGCGAAGATGTTCGAGGTCTCGGGCAGTACCGGCCTGGGCAACATCGGACAGCGGAACATCGAAAGCGTACACATGAACCTCCGCCGCGAGGGCATCCACATCGTCTCGGAAAACGTGGGCGGCACCGTGGCCCGCACGCTGTCCTTTTTCCCCGCGACCGGGCAGGGCCAAATCCGCGCCTACGGTCAGCCCCTGATTATCCTGTGAGACCGTCTGCCATCGACTGGAAGGAGTTGGGAAACTATGGCAAAGGCTGATAAAAACGACAAGAACGAAATCCTGCTGGAATCCGGCACCAACGAAATCGAAATCATGGAGTTCACCATCGCCGGGAACCTCTACGGAATCAACGTGGCGAAGGTCAACGAAATCATTCTCTCCGTCCACGTAAAGGCCATGCCGCACACGCACCCCGCCGTAGAGGGCATTATCAAGCCCCGCGACACCGTGATTACCGTCGTCAACCTCCCGCGCTACCTCGGCCACGACGGCGACCCCGGCGAGAAAGACCTGTTCATTATCACCAACTTCAACAAAATGACGATTGCCTTCCGCGTGCATACCGTCATCGGAATCAGCCGCATTTCGTGGACGGACATCCAGAAGCCCGACAAGACCATCAGCGGGTCGGGGGAGAGCGTCGCGACGGGTATCGCGCAGTGCAACAACCAGCTCGTCACGATTCTGGACTTTGAGCGCATTATCGCCGAAATCGCCCCCGAAACGTCCATTCAGATGGACGAAATCGAGCAGTTGGGCGAGCGCGAGCGCAAGGAGTACCCGATTCTCGTCGCCGAGGACTCCGCGCTTCTCTCGAAGCTCATCCGCGACGCCCTCATGAAGGCCGGCTACACGAATCTGAACGTATTCAGCAACGGCCTCGACCTGTGGGAGTACGTCACGAAGCTGAAGAAGGCCGGCAAGGTTGAAGGCAACCTCTCCCTCGTCATCACCGACATCGAAATGCCGCAGATGGACGGGCACCGCCTGACGAAGCTCATCAAGAGCGACGCGCAGTTGAAAAATACCCCCGTGGTGATTTTCTCATCCCTGATTACCGAGGAAATGCGCGCCAAGGGCCGCGAACTGGGCGCAGACGAACAGCTCAGCAAGCCCGAAATCGGACACCTCGTCGCCGTCATCGACGA
The DNA here is from genome assembly GCA_946183175.1 of uncultured Oscillibacter sp. Classification (GTDB taxonomy): domain Bacteria; phylum Bacillota; class Clostridia; order Oscillospirales; family Oscillospiraceae; genus Oscillibacter. The sequence goes on along the minus strand of CAMHBH010000008.1, from coordinate 10,834 downwards.
ACTCCTGACGGACAGGGACAGTTGAAACCGGACACAGCCGGGTGAGGAGGAAACCTAATGGCAACTAACAACTATATCGTCAGACAGCCGATTAAGAATACCAAACATCAGGTTATCGGGCACGAAATCCTCTACTACGGAGAAAACGAACTCTACGGCGGCATGGGCGGGGCGTCCGCCCAGGACGGCACCGTCAACGAGTTCGCTGTTGCCGACGCTATCTACAATTTCCTCACTCAAAATTCGGAAAAGGCCCTCAAAGGCTCCCTCAATTTCATGACCTTCACCACCACGCTGTTGATGAAAAAGGTTCCGCGCCTGTTCGACCCGCCCGACCTCGTGATTCAAATCGACGACAGCGTAATCATTCACCCGCTGGCCATGCACTTCGTGCAGATGTACCAGAAGGAGGGCTACCGGATTGCCGTCAACGAGTTCCAGTTCGCGCCGCGCTACCTCGACATCCTCGACTCTATCGACTACCTCCGTCTCAATATGCACACCCTCAACGACGAGACCCTCCGCAATATTATTGAGATTGCCGGAAATATCGGGAAGCACTGTATCGCGACGGAAATCGACAGCGACGAACTCTACCGGAAGGCCGTCAGCGCCGGGGTACACGCCCTCGAAGGCCCCGCCGTCGCCGAACGCCTCGCCACCAAAACCCACGGGAGCAGTTATCTGCAGAGCAGTTTCTTCCGCCTTATGGTCGCCGTCACCCGCGACGAGCCCAATATGGCCGAAATCGAGCAGATTATCTCCACCGACGCCTCCCTGACTTACGCCCTCCTCCGCGTCGCCAACTCCGTCCAGTACGCCACCCGCAACCGCACGACTTCCGTACAGCAGGCCATTATGAAACTCGGAATCGAGCAGTTGAAGCAGTGGATTTACCTGCTTAGCGTAGGCAGTGGAAGCAACGACGGCGGACTTGACCCGTTCTTTGAAGAGTTCCTGAAGCTGTCGCTCATCCGCGCGAACTTCTGCAGCGACCTCATGAACTATACGCGCGTCGTGCCGCTCTCGCGCGGGGAGGCGTACCTGCTGGGCATGTTCTCCACGCTCCAGTTTTTGATTGACGCCCCCCTCGCCGATATCCTCGCCGCGCTCCCGATTGCCGACGAAATCCGCAACGCGCTGTTGTACCAGCAGGGCGCGTCCGGCATGCTCTACCGCATGATTCTGAGCTACGAGAGCGCCGACTGGACAGAAGTCAGCCGCCTGGCCGCGCAGTTGCAGATTCCCGCCGGGATTCTCACGGGCATCTACTTCGAGGCCATGGAGGCCGCCGACACCCTCTGGAAGAGTATGCAGGAATTTGAGCAGTGACCCACGGAGGCGCACGATGAGCGAAAAGAAGTACGTCCTCGCGCTCGACCAGGGCACGACGAGCAGTCGCTGTATTCTGTTCGACCGCGACCAGAATATGGTCTCCGTGGCGCAGCGGGAGTTCACACAGCATTACCCCCGCCCCGGCTGGGTAGAACACGACCCCATGGAGATTTATTCCAGTCAGTACGGGGTGTTGCACGAGGTTCTCGCGCAAAGCGGGGTTGACCCCCGGGAGATTGCCGCCATTGGCATTACGAACCAGCGGGAAACAACCATCCTGTGGGACAGGAACACCGGAAGGCCCATCTGCAACGCGATTGTCTGGCAGTGCCGCCGGACAGCGGCGCGGTGCGAGGAGTTGCAGAAAGACGCCGCTTTCGCCGACTACGTCCGCGAACACACCGGATTACTGATTGACGCCTACTTTTCCGCGACGAAAATACAGTGGATTCTCGACAACGTCCCCGGCGCGCGCGAGAAGGCCGAGCGCGGTCAATTGCTGTTCGGCACCGTGGATACGTGGCTTGTCTGGAAACTCACGGGCGGCGCGGTACATGTCACCGACTACACCAACGCAAGCCGTACCATGTTGTACGACATCGGAAACCTGTGCTGGGACAAGGCCATCTGCGAGCGCCTCCACATCCCCATGTCGATACTCCCGGAGGTCTACCCGTGCAGTCAGGTCTACGGCACGGTTCGCGTACAGGGCGCGGAAATTCCAATCGCCGGAATCGCCGGAGACCAGCAGGCCGCGCTCTTCGGGCAGACCTGTTTCGACGAGGGTCAGGCCAAGAATACCTACGGCACGGGCTGTTTCCTCCTCATGAACACCGGGGAGCGGCGCGTACAAAGTCAGCGCGGCCTCATCACCACGATTGCCGTGGGGCTGGGCGGGAAAATACAGTACGCCCTGGAGGGAAGCGTATTCATCGGCGGGGCGGCGGTGCAGTGGCTCCGCGACGAGCTCCACTTCATCCACGACGCCGCCGATACCGAATACTTCGCCCGCAAAGTCCCGGACAGCGGCGGCGTGTACGTCGTGCCGGCGTTTACGGGCCTCGGCGCGCCCTACTGGGACATGTACGCGCGCGGCGTGATTGTAGGCCTCACGCGCGGCGCGGGGCGGAACCATATTATCCGCGCTACGTTAGAATCCATCGCCTACCAGACCGCCGACGTGCTCCACGCCATGGAACAGGATACCGGAATCACGTTTCCGGAACTCCGCGCGGACGGCGGGGCCTCGGCCAACCGCTTCCTCATGCAGTTCCAGTCCGACATCATCGACCGCCCGGTGCTCCGCCCGCGCGTACAGGAGACGACCGCCCTTGGCGCGGCGTGTCTGGCCGGACTGGCCGTCGGCTTCTGGCGCGACCGCGACGACCTCCGCAAGCACTGGGCCGTAGAGGCCCGCTACGAGCCGGGAATGCCGCCGCGGGAACGCGAAACCCTCCGGCGCGGCTGGCAGAAGGCCGTTACGCGCGCGATGTCGTGGGACGAGGACAACTGATTTCCGCCGTACCTCTTAATTTTCCGCGCCGCCGGCCGATATTCTTATGAACGGCTACGGAAGGAGGCTTTTCCATGGACGCCCTTACCAATACGGTACTCTACCAGAGTATGGCCCTGAAGGCCGAGACGCTCGAACAGGCCTATTCCGCGCGTCTGGAAAAAGAGGCCATGAACATGGACGCGCAAATGGCGCTCAACGAGCTGGAAATGCTCCCGCGGATTCCCAAGGGGCAGTACGTCGACGTGTACGCCTGAAATCGAAAAGACGGCGGCCCTTCGGAGGGCCGTCTTTCACGTCCGATACGTTCCCCCGCCGATTTTTTGCGGGGAATCGCTTTACCAAACTACCACACGAAAGGAAACCCGCTTATGCTTGATTTCATGGAAGAAGAACGGAAAGTAGAGTACATAGAGCTCATCTATGACCTGATTTTCGTCCACACCCTCAGCCGCTGCGGCTCCCTGCTGAATCTGGAGAACGGCGCGCCCGACGTGTCCGCTTACACGGCCTTCCTGCTCTTCTCCATCGGCTGTCTCGAAATCTGGTACCTGTCCGTCCTCTTTATCAACCGCTTCCCGCAGTTCCCCAAGCAGCGCAACCTCTGTATCTTTATCAACATGTACCTGCTCTACTACCTCGCGGGAGGTATCCGCGACGACTGGCCCAACTACTACGCCCAGATTCACGTCGCCGCCGCCGTGATTCTCCTGCATTTGGCGTTTCAATACTGGTTCGCGCTCCGGAAGGCCTCGGGTTACAAGACCTACAAGGAGTATATGGAGAAAGAGCCGTATCTGCTTGTGGTAGAGGCGGCGATTGTGCTGGCGTCCATCCCGGTTTTCGCGCGGACGGGGATTGTCCTGTCTCCGCTGGCGATAGTCGTGAGTATCGGCGCGGGCGTCGGCGGGCAGAAGGACAAGAAACTGCACGTCGATTTCCCGCACCTCGCCGAACGCGTTATGCTGTACGTGGTGTTCTCGTTCGGGGAAATGATTGTCGAGTTGTCAGGCTTTTTCGACGAAGGAATCACCCTGGAAGGAATCTCCCATTCCCTGCTTGCGTTCGCGTTCGCCTCGGGGCTGTTCCTCAACTACGGCTACGTCTACGACCACATCATCGACCGCGACCGGAAGTCCCTCGGCGACAGCTATTACCTCTTTATCCATATGTTCCTGATAATCTCCCTGAACTACCTGACGCAAGTCATGGAAATGCTCCGCAATCCCACGGCGGACAGCGATTTCAAAATCATGTCGCTGTCGGCGTGGGTGCTGGCCTACGTGCTGTTCCTGTCCCTGCTGGAGCGCTACGCCAAAGAACGCGCCGGACAACGCTATTACCTGCGCTTAATCCAGTTTACCGCCGGCTATATCTTCTTGCTGATTGCGACCCGCTGGTATCCCGTGATGAATTTCGCGATGTCGGTCGGGTACGTCTACTGCGTCAACCTGTCCCTGCGCCTGTTCCGGGAACGCAAACTCGCGGCCAAAGAAACGTAAACCGACGCCTCCCCCGTTTCCGGGGGAGTTGCCATTTCCGCGCGAAAAAACACTGTACTTTTGCGGCGCGGCGTGGTATAATGTCGCGGACTTCCGGAGAGCGTTCCGGCGGAGTGTACGATACCTTTTAGAAGCGTCAGAAAGAGGTTTCCATATGAGCAAGCAAGAGCAGTCACAGTCCCGACAGGCCGTCCGGGAACCGGACGCGCACAGACACAGTAAGCGCAAAGCACCCCTCCGGGCCCGGATGTTTCAAATCTTCCTGCTGGGCGTCGCGGTACTCGCCGCGATTCTCGTCGCCGCGATTGCCTCCCAGGCCGACATGGTTCAGCCCGAGCCCGGTATCACCAGTGAACTGCTCCGCGAGCAGTTGGAGTACGTCCGCGACCTCGTGACCGTCGAGTACCACTACACCGACGCCGACAAGCAGGAACTCCCCGGGAAAAAGCTCTTTGACACGATTCCGGTACCGTGGACGAAAAAGGCGTTCATTATCTCCTACGACGGCGTGATTAAGTACGGCGTGGATGTCAGCCAGGTGGGGCTTTCGGTCAACGGCATTACGAAGACCGTCACAGTGGAAATCCCGCGCGCGAAGATTATCTCGCACGAAATCCCCGAGGAGGGCTTCCGGGTGCTCTACGAGTCCAACGGGCTGTTCAACAAAATCAACATCGACGACGTGACGCTCTTCCGCGCCACGCAGAAAGACAAGATGGAGACCCGCGCCGAGGAACTCGATATGCCCCAGAAAGCACAGGAACAGTCGGGAGAGGCGATTTCCGCGCTGTTGCGCGCCGTGCCCGGAATGGAGGAGTACAGCCTTGAAATCGAATACGCGAAGTAAGGCCGACGCCGACGAAGTCGGGACGGCGGAACCCCCGCGCAGACGCGGCCCGTCGCGCGTGAAAATATTCTTTTTCGCCCTGCTTCTGGGCGCGGGGCTGGCCTTCTGGACTACGACCTATTTCGACGCCGCTCAGCCCGTCAGCCCCACGATTACAAGCTCTATCCTCAAAGAAGAGCTCAAGTACGTAAAAGACCTCGTGACGGTCGAGTACCGCTACACCAACGCCGACAAGGCCGAGTTCCCCGGACACGTCCTGTTCGGGCAGAGCGTGCCCTTTACGGGGAAAAGTTTCATCGTGTCCTACGACGGCGTGATAAAGTACGGGGTAGACCTCAGCGCGGTGGAAATCCGCGTCAGCGAGGCCGCCAAAACCGTGACTGTCACCGTGCCGAGAAGTAAAGTCATCTCCCACGAAATGCCCGAGGAGGGCTTCCGCGCGCTCGACGAGAAGAACGGCCTCTTCAACCGGATACAAATCGACGACGTGACGGAGTTCCGGCGGACGCAGAAAGACGCCATGGAGGCGAAAGCCGTGGAAATGGGCCTCCCGCGTCAAGCGCAGGAGCAGAGCGGCAACGCGATAGAGGCGCTTTTACGGGCTACGCCCGGCATGGACGAATACCAGTTGAATATCAAGTACGAATGACCGGGCGATTCTGGCAACAGGCCGCGCGGGACAATCCGGAATGAAACAGGAAGGAACTGTAAATGTGGATTGCGGACAAGTGGAAAGACTACGAACTGATTGACTGTAGCGGCGGGGAGCGGCTGGAACGCTGGGGCGGGGAAATCCTCATCCGGCCCGACCCGCAGGTGATTTGGAATACGCCCCGGGAGAATCTGCTGTGGCAACAGGCCGGGGCACGCTATCAGCGTTCGCAGAGCGGCGGCGGACATTGGGAGGCCAACGACCTCCCCGAAAACTGGCCCGTGGAATACGGCGATTTGACATTCCATATCAAGCCCATGAATTTCAAACACACGGGACTTTTCCCCGAACAGGCCGCCAATTGGGACTTTATGCGCGAACAAATCGCGCGTGTACCCGTGCCGGAGGAGACGCGCGGCGGACTGCTGTCGGGCCTGTTCCCGCGCGGCGGCGAGGGCGTGCGCGTGCTGAACCTGTTCGCGTACACGGGCGGCGCGACGGTCGCCTGTGCGAAGGCCGGCGCGAGCGTGTGCCACGTCGACGCCGCGAAGGGTATGGTTGCCTGGGCGCGCGAGAACGCGCGGCTGTCCGGACTGGAAAAGGCCCCTATCCGCTGGATTGTCGACGACTGCGTGAAGTTCGTCGAGCGCGAAATCCGCCGCGGGCGACGCTACGACGCCATTATTATGGACCCGCCGAGTTACGGGCGCGGCCCCGGCGGCGAACTCTGGAAAATCGAAGACCAGCTATATGACCTGGTCAAACTGTGCGTGGGCGCGCTCTCCGACCGCCCCCTGTTTTTCCTGATTAGCTCCTATACGACCGGGCTGGCCCCGTCCGTGACGGGCTACCTGTTGAACGTACTGCTAAAGCCGAAGTTCGGCGGTACGGTGGCCTGGGACGAACTCGGCCTGCCCGTGACGGAATCGGGCCTTGTCCTGCCCTGCGGCGCGGCGGGCCGCTGGACTGCCGAACTGTGAAAGGATACACGCCCATGTCTGTAATGCTCCAGGCGGAGAGCGTCCGCTTTGCCTATCCGGTCTCCGAAGGGCGCGAGGCCGTGCCCGCGCTGGACGGCGTGACCGTCGCCGTCGAACGCGGTACCTTTACGGTCGTATTCGGGCACAACGGCTCCGGAAAGTCGACGTTCGCGAAGATGTGCAACGCCGTACTGGTGCCCGACGAGGGCACGGTGTCCGTAGAGGGCATGGACACCCGCGACGATACGCTGTTACTTTCGATTCGTCAGCGCGTCGGGATGGTGTTCCAGAACCCCGACAACCAGATAGTCGCGAATGTCGTGGAGGAGGATGTCGCCTTTGCGCCGGAAAACCTGGGCGTGCCGACGGACGAAATCCGCGCGCGCGTCGACGCGTCCCTGGACGCCGTGGGTATGCGCGAATTTGTCACCCACGCGCCGCATTTACTCTCCGGCGGCCAAAAACAGCGAATCGCAATCGCGGGAGTTCTGGCGATGTGCCCGGACTGTATCGTACTCGACGAGGCCACCGCGATGTTAGACCCCATGGGACGCCGGGAGGTACTGTCGACCGTCCGCCGCCTCAACCGCGAACAGGGAATCACGGTACTGCTTATCACGCACCACATGAACGAGGCCGAGGACGCCGACCGCGTCATCGTCATGGACGACGGGCGGGTAGTCATGGACGGCACGCCGAAGGAAGTCTTCTCGCGCGTGGAGCAGTTGCGCGACACCGGGCTGACAGTCCCGGAGACCGTCGAACTGCTCGACCGTCTCTGTCAGGACGGAATGCCCCTGCCGCTGGACGCGCTCTCGGTGGACGAGTGCGCCGACGTTATCGCCGACGCCCTCTCCCGGAAAGGATAATGCTTTGGAATCCATTCTACAAATCCGGCACCTGACCCACACGTACAGTATCGGCACCCCGTTCGAGCGGGACGCCGTAAAAGATATCAGCTTTGAAGTAGGGCGCGGGGAATTTCTCGGAATCATCGGGCACACGGGTTCCGGGAAGTCGACGCTCATACAACATCTCAACGGCCTTCTGCGCCCCACGGAGGGACAGGTACTGCTTGACGGAAAGGATATCTGGGCCGACCCGAAGCAGATACGCGACGTTCGGTTCCGTGTCGGGCTGGTATTCCAGTACCCGGAGTATCAGCTTTTCGAGGAGACGGTCTACAAGGACATCGCGTTCGGGCCGACGAATCAGGGAAAGCGCGGCGCGGAGTTAGACCGCTGTGTCCGCGACGCCGCGCGCCTCGTCGGACTGCGCGAAGACCAGTTGGACAAATCGCCGTTCGAGCTGTCCGGCGGACAGAAACGCCGCGCCGCGCTGGCTGGCGTACTGGCTATGGAACCGGACGTACTCATCCTCGACGAGCCGACCGCCGGACTTGACCCCGCGGGCCGCGAAAACCTCATGGAGAATATCCGCGCGTACCACCGCGAACAGGGCAAGACGATTCTGCTTGTAAGTCACAGTATGGACGAAATCGCGCGGAACGTCGACCGGATACTGGTTATCAAATCGGCGCGGATTCTGATGGACGGCACGCCCCCGGAAGTCTTCTCCCGTTCGGAGGAATTGCTTTCGGCGGGGCTGGATATCCCGCACGCCGCCCGGATTGCGGCGGCCTTGCGTCAGCGCGGCGTACCGATTCCGCCCGCCGTCTACACCGTCGACGCCCTCGAACGCGAAATCCTGCGTCTGCGAAAGGAGGCGGCGTCGTGTTAAAAGATATCACCCTCGGACAGTATTTCCCCGGCGATACCGTCGCGCACCGCCTCGACCCCCGCACGAAAATTCTACTGGTGACGCTCTACATCGTCGCCCTGTTCAGCGCCGACGGACTGCTGTCCTACGCCGTCATGTGCGCCTGTTTAGTGGTGTCCGTGCGGCTGGCGCGCGTACCGCCCCGCGCTATGGTTCGCGGCCTGCGTCCCGTACTGTTTATTATTATCTTTACGGCGGTATTGAATCTCTTTTTCACCCCCGGGGAACAGGAATTTTTCCGTTTCGGCTTCCTCGCCGTCACCGACACCGGAATCAAAACCGCCGTGTTCATGGTTCTGCGAATCATGCTCCTGATTATGGGGACGTTCCTCATGACCTACACGACAAGCCCTATCAGCCTGACGGACGCTCTGGAAAATCTGCTGGGCGGCCTGAAGCGCTTCCGGGTTCCGGTACACGAACTCGCGATGATGATGTCGATAGCGCTACGGTTCATCCCGACTTTGATTGAAGAGACCGACAAAATTATGTCAGCCCAAAAGGCGCGCGGGGCCGACTTGGAGAATGGCAACCTGATTCAACGCGCAAAGGCTATGATTCCGATACTGGTACCGTTATTCGTGAGCGCGTTCCGGCGCGCCGACGAACTCGCTACGGCGATGGAGTGCCGCTGTTACCACGGCGGGGAGGGCCGGACACGGTTGCATGTCCTGCGCTACGCCAGACGCGACTATAATGCGCTGACTATCGGCGGCGTCATTTGCGTACTGGTCTTCGTGCTGGGGCGCTTCGGACTGTAACGACGAAAGGAGGCGGGGACGTGCGGAATATCGCCCTGAAACTCATGTACAACGGCACGGCCTACCACGGCTGGCAGGTACAAAAGAACGCGGTCTCCGTCTGCGCGACGCTGGAAAAGGCGCTGTGCAAAATCACGGGCGCGCGGGTACATGTCACGGGCTGCGGGCGCACGGACGCCGGCGTACACGCCGAGCGCTACGTCGCCAACTTCCGCACGGAATCGCGAATCCCCGCCGACAGGCTCCCGTTCGCCGTCAACACCCATACCCCCGACGATATCGCGGTACGGGAGGCGCTGGAAGTCGCGCCCGACTTCAACGCCGTCACTTCCTGCCTGCGCAAGGAGTACACGTACCGGATTTACAATTCGCGTATCCGGAACCCGTTCTTCGTAAACCGCGCCTGTTTCTACCCGAAACGCCTCGACGAGACGCTCATGAACCGCGCCGCGCGCATGTTTGAGGGGACGCACGACTTCCGCGCCGTGCGTTCGGTGGGCACGGAGACCCGGACGACCGTCCGGCACGTCTACTGGTGCAACGTCACGCGCACGGGCGACTTGCTCGAACTGCGCGTGTGCGCCAACGGCTTTCTCTACAACATGGTGCGCGCGATAACGGGTACGGTGCTCTACGCGGCGGAGGGGAAACTTGCCCCGGAGGACATCCCCGGAATACTGGAGCGCGGAGACCGTTCCGCCGCCGGGCCGACTGTCCCCCCCGGCGGGCTGTACCTTACAAGACTTTGGTATGAGGATGGACGCCTGAATGAATGACTTTCACGAACCCGACCGGGAACCCTCTCGGCCCGACCCGGACGACGAATTTCACTGGGAGGACTTCCCCGACGACGACATGGACGACGTGTTACTCCCCGCGGACGCCGCCCGGAATCAGAACCGGAGGCCGTTCCAGCGCCCCTGGACGCTCCCTGAACGCGTCGCCATGCTTGTACTGCTCTGGCTGGCGCTGGGCGCGGCGTTGCTCTCGACGCTGGGCCACGGGACGGGCCTCGACGCCGTGCGCCGCTACCTGCACTACGGCAGCCGCGACAACACCGACAAATTTTTCACGTATCCCGCCTCCACGCTCTCGCGCTTCGCCGCCATGGGCGACAAGCTCGTCGTACTGACCGATACCAGCCTCCGGCTCCTCGGGGCCAACGGGGAGGAAATCTGGGCGCAGCCCGTGCGCATGACTTCCCCGGCGCTGTCGGCCAACGGGAACCGCGTGACGGCCTGGGACGTGGGCGGCTCCGAACTCTACGTGCTGGGCGAAAGCGGTCCCATTCTGTCCCTGACTTCCGATGACGACGGGCCCTTTCTTTCGGCGCGCCTCAATAAAAACGGCTGGCTCGCCGTCACCTCGGGCAGACAGGGCTACAAGGGCGCTGTGCGCGTCTTCGATATGCGCATGAGATCGGAAGAGCACACGTCTGAACTCCAGTCACATAGCGACATCTCGT
>CAMHBH010000007.1 GCA_946183175.1 uncultured Oscillibacter sp. | reverse complement strand
CCTGTTCATGTAGCCTCCTTTCACGACGACAGGCCGCGGGGACACGGCCCCGCGGCCTTGAAAAGGGAGGTGAGAGGTGCGCTTGTTTATTGGATGGAATCCAGTATCCGCTCCACGTTGCGGTGTCCGTTGCGGATACTGAGATTGACCAGCAGGAGCAGCAGGAAACTGAGCGCCGCCAGTACCGCCGCGACTACGCCCGGAACGACGCTTTTCCGGAAGCCGAAAACCGCCAGCACTAACAGGCACGTCGTCAGGACAAACAGGGCGTTTCTCCAGCGTCCCATCAGGGCGAGGGCTTTTTTCTGTTGCCGGGCCTCGTCGAGGAGTTGCTCTTTGGAGAGCATGGTATCAGTAGCTGAGGCCCGGGTCGAAGAAGCCGACGAGTACGCCCACGAAGGCCACCGCGACGAGAATCAGCATGACCAGCAACGGGCTCATGCGCTTCTTGCTCAACAGGTACCAGCAAATCAGCACGAACACGGCGCTGAGCAGGGACGGGTACACGTCGTCGAGGGTCTTCTGCAGGTCGACGATGACGCCGCCCTCGGAGTTGAGCATTTTGAAGGAGGTCGTGATGTTAATCCAGGACGCCGTGACGCCGCCGATGACCATCGTGCCGAGCATGATAATGGATTCGCGGATAGCGTTGGCCTTCTCGCCTACCAGGACTTCCACGGCCCTTCCGCCGAGTTCGTAGCCCTTGAAGTACATGAAGCGCATGAGGAAGTACATCCCGATATTCCAGACGAGGATGTAGAAGATAGCGCCGAGCGGGGAGCCGCCGCCGGACAGGCCCAGCGCGATACCCAGCAGAATCGGAAGGAGCGTGCCGACGACCAGGGAGTCGCCGATACCGGCCAGCGGGCCCATGAGGCCGGCGCGAATGCCGTTGATGGTCTCGTCGTCCACGTCCTCGCCGTTGGCGCGGGCCTCCTCCATGCCGGTCGTAATGCCGACCACGACGGAGCCTACCTGCGGTTCGGTGTTGAAGAAGGTGGAGTAGGTCTTCAGCTTCTGCGTGCGCTCCTCGTTGGTGTCGTAGAGTTCCTTGATGACGGGGAGCATGGAGAGCATGTAGCCGAAGGTCTGCATGTGCTCCTGGGAGAAGCAGGTCAGGTTCCCGTAGAACCAGTGGTTAAAGGACTTGGTTAAAGTCTTTTTGGAGAGCGTTTTCATGGTCAGATGTCCTCCTCGTCATCGTCAGCCGCCGCGCCGACCGCCGCGACGGGACGCAGCGCAAGGACACGGATGTTGTAATTCATGATGGCAAAGAACCCGCCCACGATGGCGCATCCGATGAGGTTCAGGTGCATGAACGCGCACAGCGTGAAACCGAAGAAGAAGGTCAGGAAGTCCACGGGCTTGGAGATAACCTGTTTGAGGAGGATGGCGACACCGACGGACGGAAGGAGCGAGCCGACCGTAAAGAGGGTTTTCATGGCGAGGCCGTCCATGGGCAGGTAGTCCTTGATGACCTGTACCATGCTGGAGCCCATCAGGCAGATAATGAACGTGGGAATAAAGGAGCAGACAATGTGGGAAATCCACGGGAAGACCCAGTCGACGAGGTAGAGGCTGTCGAGCTTGCCCTGGTCAACCTGATTCATGCCCCAGTGTTGCCAGATAAGGTTCATGGTGGCGGTGCCGTAGAAAAGGACGGTGCCGAGGGTGCCGACGGTGGCGGCCATGGTTACGGCGAAGTTCTGCGCCTCCGACTCCGCGCCCGTCCAGCCCATTCCGGCGGCGTAGAGCATGGCCAGGGGGATTCCGATATAGGAGATTGCGCGCACGTCGGCGGAGACGGTGCCGCCCGGGGTGACGAGGGCGATGTACACGACCTGCACCGCCGCGCCGAGCATGATTCCCATGGGCACGTTGCCCAGAATCAGGCCCACGACGAGGCCGGCCACCAGGGGACGGCCCAGCGTATAGTTACCGAAGGTCGTGCCGCCGAGGCCCGGCATGGACGAGAGGCAGGCGCACAGTCCCAGAAGTGCCGCCTGTACAACGTTGATAGTCATATTTCAACTCACGCCCCGTATGGGGCGATACCTCCTTACTCTGTCAAATTTCGATTCGTGCCCCGTGATGTTTCAATTCGCGCCCCGTGACGAGGCGAATCAGTTGTAACCGAACTGTCCGCGGAACTTCTTCCAGTTGCCGATAGCGGTCTCCTTGACGAGCGCGAACTCGATTTCGTAGCCCGCCGCCATGAGCTTCTCGAAGGCCGCCGCCTCTTCCGGGATAATCGACTGGTTGTTGCCCAGCTTAATCGCGCCGGGGCGGTCGTTGCACGGCCCGACGATAATCGTCTTGATTCCGGGGTCGAAAGGCTGGTCAAGCAGGACTTTCGCCATGTCGATGGGGTCTTTGGTGATGAGGAAATACTGGTCCTTGGAGGCCAGGACTTTCGCCTTCTTCTCCTGCCAGGCGGCGAGCGTCCAGACGAAGGTCTTCTTGTCGGGGATTGCGTTCGTGTAGGCGGCCTTGAGTACGGAGTTGGTGGCGGCCTTGTCGTTGACGGCGACCAGTCCCGTGCAGGGGTACTCAATGGCCCAGCGGGTGCAGGTCTGCCCGTGAATCATGCGGTCGTCGATACGGATAAAGCTAATCATGAAAAACCCTCCCAGTTTTAGATGTCGTCCTCGCTGTCGCTGACCGTCAGGTTGAACGGCGTGACCTGTTCCTTTGCGACTTCCATCATGGCCGCGATGGTGTCCTCCAGCGGCTCCTCCTCGTTCTCGACGGCAGTCAGGGCCATCGGCAGATTCATGCCCGCCACGGCCCGAACCTTGTCGAGGTCGACCTGTTCGGAGAGGGCGTCCATGGTCGTCGCCAGCGGGGAACCGCTGACCAAATCCGCCATGACGACGATTTCGTCGTCGCGGGTCATGGGCGCGATTGCCGCCCGGACGTGTTCCTTGAACTCCGGCAGGCCCATGCCGTCGCGGAAAGCGACCTTGACAATGTCCTTCCGCTGTCCGACCATCATTCCCAGAGCTTCCGTCAGCCCGTCGGCGAACCCTCCGTGACTGATAAACAGGAGATAACGCATTTTCACTCCCCCTTGATTTGTACGGCGTCCCGCAACGCCTCGAAAGATACGCAAATTATAAGAAAATCGCCGCCCGATTTCACCTGATTTCTGTCACAAATTTTTTGAGATAAATGTCATATTTTTGCATTTGATTTCAAGGAAATGATGAAAACAGAGATTCTAAATTAAAAATTTTGTGACAAATTACAAATTTTCCGCGCGCTACGGGAGAGAGCAGCAAACTTCAGGGACGCGTCGGGCTGATTTCCTAGCACGGCACGCGTTGGCCTCAATCTATCGCCGGGCATGATACGGGCGAAGACCGGCTCGACGCGAATACTTTTCGCAATCCGAATTTCTGTGGGGCGGCTTGTCCGGCGTTGCCACGGCGTACAGTATCTTGGCGAAAGCAGGGAACGGGCAAAAAGATACCGGACTTTGCCATTTCTTTCAGGTAAAATCCGGTACTTTCTGGCGGAGAAGGAGGGATTCGAACCCTCGAGACCCTTTAGGGGCCTACATGATTTCCAATCATGCGCCCTCGACCAACTAGGCGACTTCTCCACAAACATCATTCAATTCCCGCGCGAAGATGTCCCTATTATAGCAGAAAATTTTATAAAGTCAAGCCCCACAGAGAATTTTTTCTTTCCGAGCGCTCAGGCCCTCCGGGCCGCCTCCACGTTGACATGGGGAAGGCTTTGACGTTTTCTGTTGCCCCCGTCGCCGTACGGGGGAGGCCTCGCGCGGCAACGGGGGACAAAATCGCGGCAACCGCTCATTTGCCGGAGTACGTACAAGGCTTCCCGGCAAAGGGGCGGAGGAACGTCAGCCGTCGCCAATCCCGGAGGCACGCGCGGGCAATTTTCCGCCTTGTTCCGCCCCTCCCGCCGATAAAACAGCGAAGTTTTACACATGCGCGGGGAATCACGCGGAACGGTCGCGCTTGTTTTTTCCGTGGCGATGTGGTATGATAGCCGGGATTTTTACGGCACGGCGGGAGGCTGGAGCATGAACGGAACGAGACAAATTACACAAGCGGAGTTATCCCGTCAGCGGGAATATGAAAATTCTATCCGGCGGATGTTCGAGGCGCGGGAGGCGCACCCCGTGGCCCTTGTGGACACATTCGGCTGTCAGCAGAACGTAGCCGACGGCGAGCGGCTGTCGGGCATGCTGAGGAATATGGGCTTTTCGTTCACGAGGAACCCGCGCGAGGCGGATATCGTGATTCTCAACACCTGCGCGGTACGCGAACACGCAGAACAGCGCGTATTCGGCAATTTG
Organism: uncultured Oscillibacter sp.; assembly: GCA_946183175.1. Classification (GTDB taxonomy): domain Bacteria; phylum Bacillota; class Clostridia; order Oscillospirales; family Oscillospiraceae; genus Oscillibacter. The sequence continues at coordinate 24,484 of CAMHBH010000007.1, read as the reverse complement.
GGCGCGCTGACCCATACGAAACGGGAGAACCCGGCGCAGATTATCGCGCTCTGCGGCTGTATGGCGCAGGAGCCGCGCGTCAGCGAACGGGTACGGCAGTCGTACTCCCACGTAGACCTTGTATTCGGGCCGCACGCGCTCTGGCGCTTCCCGGAATTGCTGTGGGAGGTGTACCGGAACCGGAAGCGCGTGTTCGCGGTGGAGGAGGAAGCCGGGGCTATCGCCGAGGGTACGCCCGTCGAACGCGGCGCGGGCGTGCGGGCGTGGGTGTCGATTATGTACGGGTGCGACAACTTCTGTTCGTACTGCATCGTGCCCTACGTGCGGGGCCGGGAGCGGTCGCGCGCGCCGGAGGCCGTGGAGGCCGAAGTACGCGAGCTCGTCGGGGCCGGATACCGCGACATTACGCTCTTGGGGCAGAACGTCAACTCCTACGGGCGCGGGACGGATTGCGATTTCTCCGCCCTGCTGGCGCGTCTGGACAGGATTCCCGGGGAATACTGGATACGCTTCATGTCGAGCCACCCCCGCGACGCCTCCGAAAAGCTCTTCCGCACGATGGCCGACAGTAAGCACGTCGCGCGGCAGTTACACCTCCCGTTCCAGTCGGGCAGCGACCGCGTACTCAAGGAGATGAACCGCCGCTACACGCGGGAGCGGTATTTGTCGCTGGTGTCCGCCGCGCGCGAGGCCATGCCCGGTCTCGTGCTGACTTCCGACGTAATCATCGGCTTTCCCGGCGAGACCGGGGCCGAGGCCGACGACACCATATCTTTAGTGGACGAAGTCGGGTTTCACGCGCTCTTTACGTTCCTGTACTCCCCGCGCCCGGGCACGAAAGCGGCGTCCATGCCCGACCCGGTGCCGCGCGACGAGAAACAGCGCTGGTTCGACAAGCTCCTCGCCGTACAGAACGCGCGCTCCACGGCCCTGCACGCGGCCTGTATCGGGCGGACGCTCCGCGTACTCGCCGACGGCCTGAGCGACGACCCCGACTTTCCGCTCACCGGGCGCACCGAGGGAAACCGCCTGGTACGCTTTACCGGGAATCCCGCGCTGATTGGCGGCTTTACGGACGTTACGATTACCGGAAACACCACATGGTCTCTGTACGGAAACGCTGTTCCGTCGGGGACGTAAAGAGAATCGGAGGGAAACATGGCGGACCTGACCCCCATGATGAAGCAATACCTGGAAATCAAGAAGGCAAACCCGGACTGTCTGTTATTTTTCCGTCTGGGCGACTTCTACGAGATGTTCAACGACGACGCGAAAATCGCCGCGCGGGAACTCGACCTCACCCTGACGCGGCGCAACAACGGCAAGAAGTCGCAGGAGGACGTAATCCCCATGTGCGGCGTGCCCTACCACGCCAGCGACGCCTACATCGCGCGCCTGATTGCCAAGGGCTACAAAGTCGCAATCTGCGAGCAGATGGAGGATCCCGCTACCGCGAAAGGACTGGTCAAGCGCGACATCCTGCGCGTCGTGACGCCGGGAACCGTCATGGACGCGGCGTCACTCGAAGACAACCACAGTAATTATCTCTGCGCGCTGTACCTGGACAACCCGATTTCCGACGAAAAGCTGTCCCGGCATGTCAAAGCCGGGAGGAAACTGGCCGAAACTCCGGTCATGGGCGTGGAGGACGCTGGACTTTACCCGGAGTTCTTCCCGGGCGCGAAGGCCCCGGAAAACGACGCCGAATCCGTATCCAAGGACGCCCCCGCGACGATTCCGGCGTCCGCCGGGGCCGCGTTCTGCGACTTGTCCACCGGAGAAGTACACGTAGCCTCTTTTCAGGGCCCCGAACGCGTACGACACCTGACAAACGAGCTGGGCCGCTATTCCCCCGTGGAGGCGATTCTGAGCGCGGGCGCGTACTCGTGCCTGCCGCTGGTCGTGACGCTCCGCGACCGCTACGCCTGCCATATGGAGAACGGCTTCCAGAGGTTCGACCCCGCCGCCGCCGACAAAATGATAAAGCGGCAGTTCGGCCAAAACGGCGCGGCGGTGCTGAAGGGCAGGGACGCCGCCGCGTTGGCCCTCGGCGCGCTGTTGAGCTACCTGTACGAGACGCAGAAAACCGACCTGTCGCACATCAACCGTATCGACTACGACGAGCAGAGCCGCTTTATGGAACTCGACCTCAACGCGCGGCGACATCTCGAACTGACCCGCACGTACCGCGACCGGGAGCGGCGCGGCAGTCTGCTGTGGGTTCTCGACCGGACGCGTACGCCGATGGGGGCGCGGCTGTTGCGCGGCTGGCTGGAACGCCCGCTGTTGCGCGTGACGGACATCCGCCGCCGGAATGAGGCGGTGTCGGCGCTGGTGTCGGACACGATAGCCCGCGAAGACCTCGCCGCGGCGCTGTCCGGACTGGGCGACATGGAGCGCCTGACGGGGCGAATCGTGTACGGCACGGCGGGCGCGCGCGAAATCGTGCAACTCCGGGCGGCGATGGAGAAAGTACCGGAAATCCGGCGCTGTCTGTCCCTGTTCCAGAACCGACTACTAAAGGAAGTCATGGAGGCGATGGACCCGCTGGAGGACTTGTCGGCGCGGATTGCCGCGACACTCGGCGACGAGCCGCCGGTGTCCGTCCGCGACGGCGGGTTCATCCGCGACGGCTACAACCCGGAAGTCGACCGCCTGCGGCACATTCTGACGGGCGGAAAGGGCATTATCGCCGAAATGGAGGCCAAAGAACGCGAGGCAACCGGAATCCGTACCCTGAAAATACGATATAATAAGGTGTTCGGCTACTATATCGAGGTGTCGAACTCGTTCAAGGAACAAGTCCCGGAAAGCTATATCCGCAAGCAGACGCTTGTCAACGCGGAGCGCTTCATCACGCAGGAGCTGAAAGACCTGGAGGAATCCATTTTGACGGCGTCGGAGCGGGTGTCGTCGCTGGAATACGAGCTTTTCGAGGAACTCCGCAAGGAACTGACTTCCTCCGTGGCGCGAATCACGCGGACGGCGCAGGCGATAGCCGGGGCCGACGCGCTGGCCTCACTGGCGGCGGTGGCCGTCGCGAACCGCTACTGCTGTCCGGAAGTCGACGAGTCCAGCGTCATCGAAATCCACGACGGGCGGCACCCCGTCGTAGAGCAAATGCTGAAAGATTCGCTGTTTGTCCCGAACGACACCTTCATGGGCGAGACCGAACAGCGCGTAGACATCATCACGGGGCCGAATATGGCGGGCAAGTCCACGTATATGCGGCAAGTCGCGCTGATTGTGCTTATGGCGCAAATCGGGAGCTTTATTCCGGCGTCGTCGGCGCGAATCGGAATCGTCGACCGTATCTTTACGCGCGTCGGGGCGAGCGACGACCTGTCGGCGGGACAGTCCACGTTCATGGTGGAAATGACGGAAGTCGCGGAAATCCTGCGTTGCGCCACGTCGCGCTCTTTGCTGATACTCGACGAAATCGGGCGCGGCACGTCGACCTACGACGGTATGAGTATCGCGCGGGCCGTACTCGAACACTGCGCGCGCAAAATCAAGGCAAAGACGCTGTTCGCGACGCACTATCACGAGTTGACGGAACTGGAGCGCACACTGCCCGGCACGGCGAATTACACGATAGCGGTCAAGGCCAAGGGCGAGGACATCGTATTCCTGCGGAAAATCATCCCGGGCGGCGCGGACAGGAGTTACGGCATAGAAGTCGCGAAACTGGCCGGACTGCCGCCGCAAGTCCTGAACCGCGCGCGCGTGATTCTCAAAGAGCTGGAAGAGGAGGCCGGAAAGCCGCGTCCGGCGTCCGAAACTCCCGCGCGAGAGGACATACAGGTTTCTATGGCGTCCATGGCGGAGCAGAGCGTCATCAACGCGTTGCGGCGCTGTCAGCCCGATTCCCTGACGCCTATGGAGGCTATGTCACTGCTGTACGAATGGAAAAAGTCACTGACATAATATCCGACCATCGAGGGGGATTTGTGCGCATGAGGCTTCCCGTTTTTTTACAGACCGTGTTTCCGCCGCTCTTGCTTCCGCTGTCCGGCTGGCTTCTCGGACTTCTCGTCACGCGCCGCATGGACAGAACCCGTAAAAACTGGCTGTCTGCGGTGTCGCTGTTCCTGACCGTACTGCTCATGATTGCGCTGTTGCTGTTCCGGCTGTCCGTGCGCCGCTTCGGCTTCCGCGCGTCCGGAAACGTCGCGCTCGCGTCCGTGCTGGTTACGCTGTTCTGCGGCGTGGGAATCTTCCTGCGGGCGTGGTCTCTGTACACGCGGGAGCGCCTCGACGCCGGGGAAATCGCCCCCTACTGCGTCTCGGGCTTTCTGGTGGAACTCGGCGCGCTGGGCGCGTTCCACATCGTCTGTCTCGGCGCGCCGTGACAAAAAAGCGGGAATTTGTCAGGCGACATTCCCGGAAAAAACGGGAATTTCTCGGGTGCGGTCGCCGAAAGAAGCGGGGATTTCTCGGGCGAAATCACCGAAAGGAGTGGGAACTTGTCAGGCGAAATCACTGTACAGGAACGGAGCTTGAAAGCGGAACTTGTCACGTTGATACTTGCGGGGGCGGCGGCGTCCGCGCTGACGCTGGTACTGTTCCGCGTCGCGCGCGTCGGCGGGCCGGTAGCCGGGATTGCGGGCGCGCTGTCGGCCTACGTCGCGTACCGGATTCTCTACGGGGCGCTGAACCCGTCGACATCCCGCCGGATTGCGTGGGAATTGACCGACGCGGAACTGCTTCTCGACGGCCACATGATTCCGCGCGCGTCGATTCGCGGCGTGTACTGCTGGCCCAACCGCGACGCCCTCGGGCATACCCGCCCCGGACGGGTGGTCAATATTGAGACGGGGCACCGGAACACGCTCCTGCGCTCGTCGGACGCGCAAGAGTTGGAAACGCTCGTCCGCGCGCTGGGCGGACAGATTCCGCTACCCTGACGAAAGGACACAATCTATGGCAAAGATTCAGGTATTGGAACACCACGTATCGGAGCTCATCGCGGCGGGGGAGGTCGTCGAACGCCCCGCGAGCGTGGTCAAGGAATTAGTTGAAAACGCTATCGACGCGCAAAGTAAAGCGATTGGCGTTTCGATTCGGCGAGGCGGCATGGCGTCCATCACCGTGCGCGACAACGGAATCGGCATAGCCCCCGACGAACTCCCGACGGCCTTCCTGCGCCACGCGACGAGTAAAGTACGCTCCGCCGACGACCTCGGGAATATTAAGACGCTCGGCTTTCGCGGGGAGGCGCTGGCGGCGATTTGCGCCGTCAGCCGGGTGGAGGTACAGACCCGTCAGCGCGGCGCGGCGACGGGTTCGCGGCTTTGCATAGAGGGCGGCGACTTCGGGAGCGTCGAGGAGGCCGGGACGCCCGACGGGACGGTCATCACCGTGCGCGACCTGTTCTACAACACCCCCGCGCGCCTGAAATTCATGCGCAAGGACAGCGCCGAAACCGCCGCCATTGCCGGACTTGTGCAACACCTCGCGCTGTCTCACCCCGACATTTCTTTCCGCTTCGAGAAGGACGGCGTCAGCGCGTTCCAGACGCCCGGCGACGGAAATCTGCTGTCCGCTGTCTACGCGGCCTACGGGCGGGAGTTCGCGCGCTCGCTGTTGGCGGTCGAGGGGCGCGGCGGCGATATCGCGGTATCGGGCTTCGTCACGCTCCCGGCCTACGGGCGCGGCTCCCGCTCTATGCAGATGTTCTTCCTGAACGGGCGCTATATCAAGTCGCAAATCCTGACCGCCGCGCTGGAGGAGGCCTACCGGAATCAGATGTTGAAGGGCAAATTCCCGGGCTGTGTGCTGTCGGTGACGATGCCCGCGCACATGGTCGACGTGAACGTACACCCGGCGAAAACGGAAGTCAAGTTCGCGCGGGAGCAAGACCTGTTCCGGGCGGTCTATCACACGATTCTGGACGAGCTGAACGCGAAAGGCGGCCCCGTGACGCCGGAACCTGTCGCGGAGAGCGGCGCGCCGTTTTTCCGGAGCATGGACGCGAAAACCTACCGTCAGGAGGCCGCCGCGAAATCTGACACTACGGGCGCGAAAAGCTATGGCAGTACGGGCGCGCAAGCCTACGCCGACACCACGGGCAAGGGCTGGGCGACGCTCAACCGCTTCGCGGACGCGGAGACCGTCCCCGTGCAAGCCGTCCGGGGTACGCTGAAGGCCTCCGACATCCCGGACATACTCGACATTCCGCCGGGACTGCTCCCGCCGGAGGCGTCAAGTACGCCGGAACCGCCCGACGATTCGGACGCGCCGCCGGAGGCGTCGCGGGACGCGCTCCCCGGACAGCGCGACATGCTCCCCGAACCCCGTACGGCCCCGTGGCGCATTGCCGGGGAGGTGTTCGCGACGTACATCGTCTGCGAAACCCTGTCCGGGGAACTGTACCTCATCGACAAGCACGCCGCACACGAGAGAATCCGCTTCGACCAGTTGCAGGCCGGGGACGCGCCGCCCATGCGGCAGGCCCTGATACAGCCCGTCGCCGTGGAGCTGTCGCGGGAGGACGCCGCGCTCCTGCTGGACAATCTGGACACGCTGGGACAGCTCGGTTTTCTCTGCGAGGACTTCGGCGGGAATACCTTACTGGTGCGCGAAATCCCGTCCGACATGGACGCCGCCGACATCACCGCGACGCTGGAGGAACTGTCGGAGGACTTGCGCGCCGGGCACAGTACGGAGGAACGCCGGGAGGCGATGTACCGGACAATGGCGTGCAAGTCGGCCATCCGGGGCGGCGAGGAGACTTCCCCCCGCGAGTTGCGCGCCCTGGTCGACAAAGTACAGCGCGGGGAAATCCGCTACTGTCCGCACGGGCGGCCCGTCGCCGCCAAAATTTCAAAATTAGAGATTGAAAAACTTTTCAAAAGGGTATAAAATGCCGTGACGCACGGCGGCACGGCCATTTCAATGGCGCAATCTCTAATTTCTGGACGCGCTGAAAATTTTTTGCGGCGCGACCCCAAAAAAATCCGCCGATTTCCCGAATTGTTTTAATGAAGTCTGTCCATACATACCGCGCACGGAAAGGGGGCCGTATGCCTGAGCCGATTGTCTGTGTCACGGGGCCGACCGGGTGCGGCAAAACCGCGCTGGGCGTCCTGCTGGCGGAACGTTTCAACGGGGAAGTGGTCTCCGCCGACTCCATGCAGATTTACCGGGGCATGTCCATCGGTTCCGCCGCGCCGACGCCCGAGGAAACGCGGGGTATCCCCCATCACATGATTGCGGTCGCGGAGCCGTCGGAATCCTGGTCGGTGGCGCGCTACGTGGAGGCCGCCGCGCCGGTTGTCGACGATATTCTAGACCGTGGGAAGCGTCCGTTTCTGGTGGGCGGCACGGGGCTTTGGATGGAAGCCCTTCTCCGTCAGGGCGGATTCGCGCCCGGGCGGAGCGGCGGCGAAATCCGGCGCGAACTGGAAGCCGAATTACGCCGCGACGGAATCGGGCCGTTACTGGCGCAACTGCGCGAAGTCGACCCCGACGCCGCCGCGCGGATTCACCCCGCCGACGAGAAGCGCGTACTCCGCGCGCTGGAGGTCTACCGGGAGACCGGGCGGACTATCACGGCGCACAACCTCGCCACGCGGGCCCTCCCGCCGCGCTACCGGGCCGTGTGGCTTGGACTGCGCTACAGCCACCGCGCGGAGATGAAATCCGCCCTTGACCGCCGCGTAGACCGCATGATGGAGGCGGGACTACTGGAAGAAGTCCGGGCGCTGTCGGCGCGCGTGCCGCGCGACGCCACCGCCTTACAGGCTATCGGATACAAGGAACTCCTGCCCGTACTGGACGGGGAAAAGACTTTACAGGAAGGTGTTGAGGAAGTGAAACTCCGCACCCGGCAGTACGCGAAACGTCAACTGACGTGGTTCCGGCGCAATCCGGGAGTGTACTGGCTGGAACGCCGGGAGGGGCAGGATTTTTCGGAGGTCGTCGACGCTTCGACAAATTTCCTCCGGGCGAATGGCGTATGCTAGAGGTCGCGGACAAAACTGTACTGTCCGCGTTCAGGGCCGTGACGGCGCTCGCGCCGCGCGGGCCAGCACACAGACAAAGGAGCGATAGATATGCAGAACAAGGCGAATTTACAGGAACTCTTCCTCATCCGCGCGCGGCGGGACCGGGTGCCCGTCACGATGTTCCTGATGAACGGGTTCCAGATGCGGGGAATCATTACGGGCTTCGACGCCTGCGCCGTGATTCTCGACAGCGAGGGCCGCCAGCAGATGATTTACAAGCACGCCATTTCCACCATCGCCCCGACCCGGCCCATCGACCTGACCGAAGACCACGGTTTCCTGTAAGCCGACCCGCGCCTACATCCCGGAGCGGCCACGCTCCGGACTTTGTGAACCTTACGAGTAAAGACAGAGAGGTGACAGGACATGAACACACGCCGCTGGGCCTTCCGTATCCTGTTGGGGCTTCTGGTGCTGTTGTCGTCCGCATACTTCGGAATCCAGACGTACCGCTACTTCAACGACCCGTTTTCGACGACCGTCGTCTGGCTCTACCGCTTCGAGGAGAGCGTAGAACTCAACGGCGTGGTCGTGCGGGAGGAGGCCGCGCTGTCGGCGGACGACGGAACTTTCGTGCGTTCCGGGCGCGGGGAGGGCGAGCGGGTGTCGGTACACGGCACCGTCGCGCAGGTCTACGCCGACGAGGCCGCGCTGGGCATGCAGACGGAGACCGACGCCGTAGAGCGCCGCCTGGAACAGTTGCGCTATGCGCGGGACACCGCCACGGGCGCGGAGGTCTCGTCGCGGATGGACGGGGAGATTTTCGAGACGCTTTTGCAGTACCGCGCCGCGCTGTCGGCAGACCGCCTCGACCGCGCCCGCGAACAGGGCGCGCAATTGCGCACGATGATTCTCAAGCGCGACTACTCCCCCGCCGATTTGGACAACCTCGACATGGAAATCGGCGAATTGGAGAGCGCGCTGGAATCCCTGCGGAAACGCGCGGAAAGGGAAGTACGTAAAATCACGGCGTCGCGCTCGGGGCTCTACTCGTCAGTCACGGACGGCTACGAGGCGATTCTGACGCCCGCCACGCTCCCGCAATTGACGCCCTCGGCCTTCGCGGCGCTCGACCCCGACGAACAGGCTATTTCCCCCGCCGGGAAGATGGTCTACGGCGATTCCTGGTACTACGCCGCCGTACTGCCCATGGAGAGCGTGGAGGAACTGCGCACCCGCGCCGCGACGGCGTCGCTGATTCTGCGCTTCACGCGCGGCCTCGACCGCGATTTCCCGGTGGACCTCTACATGGTCGGCGGCGAGGAGAACGGGCGCGCCGTCGTCGTACTGCGCTGTAAGGAGTACCTGTCGGACGTGACGCTGCTCCGCCGTCAGAAGGCGTCGCTGGTGTTCGGCAGCCGGGAGGGCTTACGGGTACCGCGCGAGGCGCTCCGGCTTCTCGACCCCGTCGACGAGGGCGGCGAAAAGCGCCAGGGCCTCTACTGCGTCATGGGCACGGAGGCCCGCTTCAAGCCCGTGGAGGTGTTCTACACCGGGGAGGACTTCCTTCTCGTCCGGGCCGCGCCGGAGGCGTCCGACATCCTCCGCCTGCGCGCCGGGGACGAGGTCATTGTACGCGCGCGCGACCTCTACGACGGCAAAATCGTCAGCGGTCTGGGCGACGTGGCGCGTTGAGGTACTCAACGGCGGTAAATTTCGCCGACTGTCCGCCGTCCAGTCAAGGCGGCGTGAGCGCGGCTGGAAAACTTTACCGCTTTCGGGTGGAGTAGAGAAAGAACAATAAGGAGTGGGAAACATGTCCATAGCGGAAAACATCGCGCTGGTTCGGGAGAAAATCGACGCCGCCGCCCGCGAGACGGGCCGCACGGGCCGCGACATTACGCTGGTGGGGGCCAGTAAGATGAACGGTGCCGCCGCGTGCCGGGAGGCCGTCGCGGCGGGAATCGACGCCCTCGGCGAGAACCGCGTGCAGGAAATGCGCGCCAAGCTCTCCGAACACGCCTACGACGGCGCGCCGCTTCACTTCATCGGCCACTTGCAGAGGAACAAAGTCCGGCAGGTCGTCGGGCAGGTCGCGCTGATACAGTCCGTGGGCTCGGAGGCCCTCCTGCTGGAAATCGAGAAGGCCGCCGCCGCGCTCAACCTCGTACAACCGATTCTTTTAGAGGTCAATATCGCCGGGGAGGCCGCAAAAAGCGGTTTCGCCCCTTCGGAACTCTTCCGCGCGGCGGAACTGTCCCTGACTTTGCCCCACGTCCGGACGCGCGGCGTCATGACAATTCCCCCGTTTGACGCCGACAGACCCTCAACTTTGCGCTATTTTCAGGAAGTACGCGCTCTTTCTGTTGACATCAGGGAAAAATTGTTTCATAATGTGCCCATGGAAATCTCCATGGGCATGAGCGGCGACTACGAGGACGCCGTCCGCGCCGGGGCGACGATGGTCCGTGTGGGCACGGCCATTTTCGGGGCGCGCCATTATGATACAGGAGGGGCTCAGTCATGAATATCTTCGAGGAGCTGAAAAAGATTACTCACCCCTACGCCGACGAGGACGAGTACCCGGACGACTACGAGGATGAGGACACCGACACGCGCGGTCGCGGCTCCTATGAGGAACGCCGCCCCAGGGCGGAGGAACGCCGGGGCAAATTAGTCAGCATTCCCGCCACAACGGAGTTAAAGGTCATGCTGGTCAAGCCGGAGCGCTTCGAGAACGCCGCCGAAATCGCCGACCACCTCAAGGGCCGCCGCACGGTGGTTTTGAATCTGGAATCGACGCCCAGGGAGGAGGCCAAGCGCCTCCTGGACTTCCTCTCCGGCGTGGCCTACGCCGGGGAGGGCAAAATCAGGAAAATCGCCGTCAATACTTACCTGATTACCCCCTACCATGTGGAAATCGAGGGCGATTTGATAGACGAACTGGAAAGCAGCGGTCTGTACTTCTGACCGACGAATCACAATAAAGAGAGGACGAACAAGCTATGCTCAAACCGCAGGAAATTTCCGGTCATATTTTCAACAAGGCGCTCTTCGGCGGGTACTCCGTCTCCGCCGTGGGCGAATTTCTGGAAGGCGTCTCCGAGGACTACGCCGCGCTCCAGAAGGAGAATACCACGCTCAAAGCGAAACTCAAAGTCATGGTCGACAAAGTAGAGGAGTACCGCGCCACCGAGGAGGCCATGCGTTCGGCCCTGCTCGCCGCGCAGAGAACCGCCGAGGGAATCCTGAAAGACGCCGAGACGCGCCGCGACGAAATCCTCGCCAACGCCAGCGACGAGGCCCTCGCCCGCCGCGACGACTGCCGCCGGGAAGTGGCGGAGTTGGAGGAGCGCATGCGCCGGGCGCGTACGGAAATGGCGCGCTTCATCGCCTCCGGGCGGGAACTGTGCGCGCAGGAGCTGAAATTCCTCGAACAACTGCCCCAAATGCAGGTCAACGTGACGCTTCCGGCGGAGGACGACGCCGAGACGACGCCCGAACCCGAGACGGAATCGGACGTGACGGAACCCGCGCCCCATCTGGACGAACTCAAGTTCGGGCAGTCTCTCAAAAAGGACTAATCACGGAATCAGCCGGAAAAGCCGGGCAACTTCAGGAATGGGGTTGCCCTTTATCCGGTTTGCCGCGTCGCCAAAGGGGGGAGACCATGGGACAAGTTCCCCGCACCCGTTTAGAGGACATCCGACAGCGCTTCATCGAAGTCGGCATAGAGGCCTTGGACAACGCGGAGACGCTGGAACTATTGCTCCATTACGTCTCCCCGCGTACCGACAACCGCGCCCTGTCGGAAGCCGTCCTGACAAAATATGATTCCCTCCGGAATCTGCTCTCCTCGTCTGTCAGCCAGCTGAAGACTGTCGGGGGACTGAGCGAATCAGCCGCCGTATTCCTCTCGCTGGTCGGGCAGACCGGGCGGCAAATATTCCTGGAAAGCATGGAGGGCCGTCCGGGGGCGTTCGCGTCCATCCCGGACATCGGGCGCTATTGCATGGAACTCGTGCGCGGACAGCCCCGGGAGGCCTTTTACGAACTCTGCCTCGCCGGGGACACCTTCCTTTCCTGCCGCCCGATAGCGGAGACCGGACAGGAACTGGTTCGTTCCGCTATCGAGAGCGCGCTGGAATCGGCGGCGGACAACGTGGCGATATGCCGCCGTCAGGCGGGGGGCCTCGCGACGCTGTCGGGGAACGACCGCGCACTGTCGGAGAAGTTCCGCGCCGCGCTGGATACCGTCCGGGTGTCGTTCCGCGATTACCTCGTCGTCGCGGACGACGATTTCGTGTCCCTGACAGAGACCGATTCCGGGAAGCGTCGGAAAAAGAATGGAGTGATTATCGACTATGCCCCGTTTTGAACTGGTTTCGGACTACCGGCTTTCCGGAGACCAGCCGGAAGCCGTCGACGCCCTCACGCAAGGCATCGAAAACGGCCTGCGGAATCAAATCCTGCTGGGCGTCACGGGTTCCGGCAAAACGTTCACGATGGCCAACGTCATCGAGCGCGTACAGCGCCCGACCCTCGTACTGGCCCATAACAAAACGCTTGCCGCGCAGTTGTGCGCCGAATTTAAGGAATTTTTCCCCAATAACGCCGTCGAATACTTCGTCAGCTACTACGACTACTACCAGCCCGAGGCGTATATCCCCCACACCGATACCTATATCGCCAAGGACGCCGCGACCAATGACGAAATCGACCGCCTTCGCCTTTCGGCGACCTGCGCGCTGTTGGAGCGGCGCGACGTGATAGTTGTCTCGTCGGTGTCGTGCATTTACGGCCTGGGCGAGCCGGACGACTTCGCAAGTCTGGTAATCTCCCTGCGCGTCGGGGCGGAGTTCAACCGCGACGAACTGCTCCGGCGTCTCGTCGACAACCGCTACGAGCGCAACGACGTGGCCTTCGACCGGAACCGATTCCGCGTGCGCGGCGATACCGTGGAAATCTACCCCGCCTACTACCGAGACCACGCCGTCCGCGTGGAGTTCTTCGGCGACGAAATCGAGCGAATCAGCGACTTCCACCCCCTGACGGGCACCGTCAATCAACGGCTGCAGCATATCGCCATCTACCCCGCGAGCCACTTCGTCACCACAAAGCCGAAACTCGACCGCGCCCTCGTCCAAATGCGGGAGGAACTCGAGGAACAGGTCAAGTATTTCACCGACAATAATAAACTTGTAGAGGCACAGCGCCTGCGGCAACGTACCGAGTACGACATGGAGATGATAGCCGAGCTGGGCTACTGCTCCGGGATTGAGAACTATTCGCGGATAATCTCCAACCGTCCGAAAGGCTCCGCGCCCATGACGCTGTTGGACTTCTTCCCGAAAGATTTCCTGTTGTTCGTGGACGAAAGCCACGTCACGATTCCGCAAGTACGGGCCATGTACAACGGCGACCACGCGCGCAAAGGTACCCTTGTGGACTACGGTTTCCGTCTCCCATGCGCCTATGACAACAGACCGCTGATGTTTGAGGAGTTCGAGGAGCGTATCGGACAGGCGGTGTTCGTGTCGGCGACGCCGGGGGAGTACGAGCGCGCACAGGCCGACAACGTCGTCGAACAGGTCATCCGCCCGACCGGGTTACTTGACCCGCGCGTAGAAGTGCGGCCCGTGTCCGGGCAGATTGACGATTTGCTGTCGGAAATCAATCTCCGCGCCGGACGCGGGGAGCGGACGCTTGTCACGACGCTGACGAAAAAAATGGCGGAGGACTTGACGGAATACCTGAGCGCGGCGGGCGTAAAGGTACGCTACTTGCACTCGGATGTCAAGACAATGGAGCGCATGGAGATTATCCGCGACCTGCGCCTCGGGGAATTTGACGTACTGGTTGGAATCAACCTGTTGCGGGAGGGGCTGGATTTGCCGGAAGTCAGTCTGGTTGCGGTGCTGGACGCCGACAAGGAAGGCTTTCTCCGTTCGGAAACGTCGCTGGTACAAACCATGGGACGCGCGGCGCGCAACGCGAACGGGCTGGTAATCCTGTACGCGGACGCGGTGACGGAGGCCATGCGCGGGGCGATGGACGAGACCGCGCGGCGGCGCGGGATACAGGACGCCTACAACAAGGCGCACGGAATCGAACCGAAGACGATAGTCAAGGACGTGCGGGAGACGCTCGGAATCGCGAAAGCGGCGGAGGGCGAACCCGGCAAGGCGCGCAAGCTCACCGACGCCGAACGCGACGCCGAAATCCGGAAGCTCGAAAAGGCTATGAAAGAAGCAAGTAAAATGCTGGAATTTGAATACGCGGCGGCCCTGCGAGACAGAATCATCGAATTACGGGGCTAGCAACCCAGTCTGCACACGAGTTGCAACATTCGGATATTATAAAGCGTGATATAGTATAATCCTGGCAACCCACCCACGCGCGCAAGTTGCGACCGGGAAGCGCGAAAAAGCTGAATCTCTTCCTGCAACTGGCAACCCACCCACGCGCGCAAGTTGCGACTGTAAAAGTGAGGATTTTGGTACTGAAAACCTTCTCGTATTTGGTTGTTTTTTACAAAACAGGCAAGCACGCACTGGATTTTGTTCCCTAATCATTTACTGTCGTCGCCGATTCGACGTGAATCAGAAAACTTAGACAGTTTGGGACATGCCCTATCCCTATTCAATTTTATGTTTGGCTCCCATATGCGCTCAATCAATGCCAAAACTGCTGAGGTGCTTTTTCCCGTCATTTTGGATACGTGTCACTTCCGCGTCGTGCAACCGCTTGAAGTTCTCAAACGTCGCGTCACATAACGCGCGGTCACTGTGTTCTTTGTCGGCGCTGTTCATCAGGAGAAACGCGGAGTATAAATCGCGCTGTACGCGGTCGCCGCTGGACAACGTTTTCCAGCGTTCGCTTAACATCAGCTTCCTGTACTGTCCGGACGTGTGGTCAAACTGACTGGCTCGGAATGCTGTGGTATCCACTTCCTGCACGGTTTGTCCGGTCTGCGCCGCTTTGGTTTTCAGAATTTGCAAGAGCGTGGCGGGGGCTTTATTCGCAAGCGATTTCCCGAACCGCTTCTTTCTCAGGTAACGCCCCTTCGCGTCCTTTTTCGTTTCCTTCGCTCTGCGTTGCAGTCCGGAAAAGCTCATCTTTTCCACGTAGATTTCATCGCCAAGCGACAGAATCTCGTTGGCAAGGCAAGTATGCTCATACTTCCGGATTGCGGCGTTTTTGCGTTCCAGTTCACGGACTTTCCCGGCAAGTTTTTTGTAGTGCTTGGAGTAATTCCAGTGCATTCTCTCGCCTTTGGGCGGCCTGTGAATGGTTCCATCCGGGTTATAATTCCCCGGATTCGTGCGGCGTTTGCTCCTGTCCATTTTCCGCTGTAAGAGCAGTTTCTTCCGGTGGTTTTCGTTGACACCCTCCGCGAGTTCCCGCAACTGTACGGACGTTTCCGACGAAATCGCGATACTTCGCGTTCCGATATCAAGACCCACGCGCCCCGCGCCGAATTTCCGCTCTTTCTGAACGGGTTGTCCGACAAGCGTCAATTGTAAGTAATACTTATATCTGGACTTTACCCATTGGCGCACAACGCGCATATATTTTACGGGCTTTTTCAACATTTCCCGCTCATAGTCATTTTGCGGCGGTCTAACATGGATAGAAATTGTAATGGCTTTTTGTCCTTTACTGTTTGCGCCTGACCATGTAAAAATGTTGTCGGTGTACTTCATACCGTCTTGCCCGTTTGTTTGACATGTCACACTTTGTAGTGTACCGTGTTTGTGAAAATGAACCTCTTTTCCGTTGCTGAAGAGATACTTTTTGAAAGCTGTCCATACGTCAAAAGCGGCTTTTTGCGCAATTTTTGCAGTAATGTGCATAGAGAAATGCCGTTGCATAGGGCTGTCCGGGCTTTGCATGTCGCTCTTGAAGGCGTACTCCGAAAATCCGGCGTCTTGCAACATCTTCTTGCGTGCCCGGTAGAGCGCCGCCCGTTGGTCTTTGGGCGCGGCCTCGATTGCCTCCGCGAGTTGACGGTACGCCTTTGTCCGTCGCAGATTTTTGAGCTTTCGCAATTCCATTGCAATCAGTTGGTTTTTCAAATGCTCCACAATGGAAAAACGCTTCTCTATGATGTGTTCCTGCCAAGGTTCCGTCAACAAGGGCAAGGTTAATACGCAACGGCCTGTTTCTGTCGCCATACCGGAACCTCCCTTTTCAAAGCGTTTCTGGAAAATCTGTGTGATAATGTCGTATTATACCACAAGCGCGGTTTCCCCGCAAGGGAAAATTGAAAAAAGTATTTTACGGCCCCTTTGGGGAAATATCGCCGTCAGGCGAAAAAGAGGAGTTCATCATGCTGACTACGGACAAGCGCGCCGCGCTGTCGATACTCTCGGGCGCGGCGTTATGGGGAATCATCGGGCTTTGGAACCGCCGGCTGTTGTCGGCGGGGCTTTCGCCCGTGGACATCGTGGTACTGCGCAACTTCGGCGGAATGGTGCTGTTGTCACTGGTATTTCTAGTTCGCGACCCCTCGGTGTTCCGTGTACGGCGCGCCTGCCTGCCGTACTTCTTCGGTACGGGCGTTGTGAGCGTGTTATTTTTCACGGTCTGCTACTTCTCCTGTCAGAAGATATGTTCGCTGTCGGTGGCGTCGGTTCTGCTCTATACGGCCCCCTCGTTTGTCGTGACGCTCTCCGCGCTCCTCTGGAAAGAACCCGTCACGCGTCCGAAACTCCTCGCGCTGTTGCTGACGCTCTGCGGCTGTGTGATGGTCTGCGGGCTGTTCGACGGCGGCCTGACGGTCACGGCGGCGGGCGTCCTGTACGGGTTGGGCGCGGGCTTCTTCTACGCCCTCTACAGTATCTTCGGGCGCTACGCCCTCGCCTACGCCTCCTCCATGACTGTCACCGTCTGGACGTTCCTTTTCGCCGGGACGGCTTCCCTTGTGTTCCTGCGCCCGTCGCATATGCTCGCCCTGCGTTCCCCGCTGACGCTCGCCGCGGCCCTCGGACTGGTCGTCTTTTCGACGGTGTTGCCGTACCTGCTCTATACCGCCGGACTGGCCCGCGTCGAACCCGGGCACGCGTCGATTATGGCAAGTCTCGAACCCGTCGTGGCGTCGCTGACGGGCGTACTCGTGTTTCACGAGGCAATCGGCCTGACGGGCATCGTCGGCGTCGCGCTCGTGCTGGCGGGGGTGTACATACTCCGTTGAGGTCCGGACAAATTTCCGCCTATGGCCCGCGGTCATCGGCACCGTTGACACGGGGGAGGCTTCTGGAGAACTTCCGGCGGGGAAATGTGCGGCGATTTTACAGGAAACGCCCGGTTTTCAGCATTCCCCCGGCCCCGGACGCCCCCGCCATAAAAATTTCACGAAAAATATTGACAAAGTATGGTTTTCGTGCTACACTGGCGTTAGCACTCGAAAGGGTTGAGTGCTAAACCCTTGAAAAGCGGGGGTCGTTGTGGAATTAACCGACAGGAAGAAGCAGATTCTGAAAATCGTTGTGGAAAATTACATCCATACCGCCGAACCGGTCGGCTCCAAGACGATTGCGGCGCGGATGGAACGGCGCGTAAGTTCCGCCACGATTCGCAACGAACTCGCCGAGCTGACGGAGATGGGCTATCTCGAACAGCCGCACACGTCAGCCGGACGCGCGCCCACGCCGAAAGGCTACCGCCTGTACGTCGACGAGCTCATGGAGCGGCAGAGGCTTTCCTTACGGGAGACCGAGGAAATCAACGCCGTACTGCACACCCGCCTGAAGGAACTCGACGCAATCATCGCGCAGGCCGGACGCGCCGTCAGTTCGTTCCTGAACTACCCCGCCTACGTGACCGCCACGGGCAAAAAACAGCTTATTGTACGCCGTTTCGACCTGATTCCGGTCGACGAGTGGAACTGTATCGGGGTTTTGATGTTGAGCGGGAACCGGGTGAAAAGCCATCTGATTCGTATGCAGTTGAAGGTAGACCCGGAGCAGTTCCCGGCGCTGGCGAATCTGCTGAACGCGCACTTTACGGAGATTGCCGCCGCCGAGATGGGCGAACGCCTCATGGACTTGACGGAACAACTCCCCGCGCCGATGTTCCTTTTGCTCTCGCAACTGATTGCGGCGGCGGGGGACGCGCTCGAAGAGCAACAGCAGAAGATTATCACAACGGGCGCGCGGGCGCTGTTAAAGTTGCCGGAGTTCCGGGACGCCGAGAAGGCCCACGCGCTCATGAGCGTACTTGCGGACGGCAAGGAGAATCTTCCGGTACCGTCGGACGCGGGGCCTATGAAGATTCTCATAGGCCCGGAGAACGTAGCGGACGCCCTGAAAGATACGAGTGTCGTCGTGGCAAGCTACGACATCGGGGACGATATGCGGGGGCTAGTTGGGGTAGTCGGCCCGACGCGGATGGACTACGCCGCCGTAGTCGCGCGGCTGAGCGGGTTCGCCGACGGCCTGACGCGGCTTTTGGAGGTGCACCCGGCCCCCTCAAAGGAGGATAAACAGAATGGCACAGGAAAATACGGATAGCAAATCACAGGAGCCGACCGCGGAGGACGCGGAGCCCATCGCGGAGACGCAGGGCGGCGCGGAGGCGTCGGAGGAGACGTACACGCTGACCCGCGCGCAGATGGAGCGCATGGAGGAGGCCGCCAAAGAACTCGAAACGGTGAAAGACCAGTACGTCCGGCAGGCGGCGGAATACGACAACTATCGCAAGCGTACCGCCCGGGAGAAGGAATCGCTCTGGCAGGACGCCAAAGCGGACACAATCCTAAAGTTTCTCCCGGTGTACGACAACCTCGCGCGCGCCGCCGCGGTCGAGGGCGACGACGACAACCCGCATAAACAGGGCCTTATCAAGATTTTCCAGCAGGCGCGGGAGATTTTGAAGTCGTCGGGCGTGTCGGAAATTGACGCGCTGGGGCAGACGTTCGACCCCGAGAAGCACAACGCCGTCAACCACATCGACGATGAGAAGTACGGCGAGAACGAGGTTTCACAGGTATTCCAGCCCGGTTTCATGATGAATGGCAAGGTTATTCGTCACGCCGTGGTGCAGGTAGCCAATTAAAGGAGGATATTACTATGAATACGAATCACGTTATTGTGGATTTTGAAAACCGCGAGAATATGCTCGGGGTTGAGATTATTCAGTCTGTCAAAGCCTATGACGATGATGACAACGAAATCCATGATTACCAGGAGTACGTCGGAAAGGAATACTTTTCGGGAGACGATGATTATAACTGGTGGAAGGACTGCCAGTCTGACATCGCTTCTGATTTGGGGATTTCCCCGGATGATGTGTGGCAGGGAGATACGGAGTTTGTAGAAACTCCGTGGGATGATTAAACCGACAGATGTGCTCAGGTTTATCATTCGTCCACATATCACAATAGCGCATTGAAATAACAGGAGGCAAATATACCATGTCTAAAGTAATCGGCATTGATTTAGGTACTACAAACTCTTGCGTATCCGTGATGGAGGGCGGCGAGGCCGTCGTAATCCCCAACGCGGAGGGCAACCGGACTACGCCGTCCGTGGTGGCGTTCTCCAAGACCGGGGAAAGAATGGTGGGGCAAGTCGCCAAGCGTCAGGCCATCACGAACCCGGAGCGCACGATTTCCTCTATCAAGCGCGAGATGGGCAGTGACTACAAGGTCAAAATCGACGACAAGCGCTACACCCCCCAGGAAATCAGCGCCATGATTCTCCAGAAGCTCAAGGCCGACGCCGAAGCCTATCTGGGCGGGCCCGTGACGGAGGCCGTCATCACCGTCCCGGCCTACTTCACCGACTCCCAGCGCCAGGCCACCAAGGACGCGGGCAAAATCGCCGGTCTGGAAGTGCTCCGCATTATCAACGAGCCGACCGCCGCCGCGCTGGCCTACGGCGTCGACAAGGAGCAGTCGCAGAAAATCATGGTCTACGACCTCGGCGGCGGCACGTTCGACGTTTCGATTCTGGAAATTGACGACGGCGTCATCGAAGTATTAGCCACGGCGGGCAACAACCGCCTCGGCGGCGACGATTTCGACGAGTGCGTCATGAAGTGGATGGTCAGCGAGTTCAAGCGCGCGGAGGGCGTCGACCTGTCGGGCGACCGCGTGGCCATGCAGAGACTGAAAGAGGCCGCCGAAAAGGCCAAGATTGAGCTTTCCGGCGTCACGATGTCGAATATCAACCTTCCCTATATCACGGCGGACGCCTCCGGCCCGAAGCACCTCGACATGACGCTCTCCCGCGCGAAGTTCAACGAGCTGACAAGTCACCTCGTCGACGCGACGATGGGCCCGGTACGGCAGGCGATGTCCGACGCGGGCCTCCGCCCGTCCGACCTCGCGAAGGTTTTACTTGTGGGCGGTTCGAGCCGTATCCCCGCCGTACAGGACGCCGTGAAGAACTTCACCGGGAACGAGCCCTTCAAGGGAATCAACCCCGACGAATGCGTCGCGATGGGCGCGGCGTTACAGGCCGGCGTACTCAAGGGCGACGTGAAGGGACTGCTTTTGCTGGATGTCACCCCGCTGTCGCTGGGTATTGAGACGATGGGCGGCGTATGTACGAAGCTGATTGACCGGAACACGACGATTCCCGTCAAGAAGAGCCAGATTTTCTCCACCGCCGCCGACAACCAGACGAGCGTCGAAGTCAACGTATTGCAGGGCGAGCGCGAAATGGCCGCGGCGAACAAGTCGCTGGGCCGCTTCCACCTCGACGGAATCGCCCCGGCGCGGCGCGGCGTGCCTCAGATTGAGGTCACGTTCGATATCGACGCCAACGGCATTGTCAACGTCTCCGCGAAGGACCTGGGCACCGGAAAGGAACAGCACATTACCATTACGTCCTCGTCCAACATGAGCAAGGAGGACATCGAGAAGGCCGTCAAGGAAGCGGAGCAGTACGCGGCGGAAGATAAGCGCCTGAAAGAGGAAGTCGAGGTACGCAACGAGGCCGACCAGATGGTGTACCAGAGCGAAAAGACGCTCTCCGAGATGGGCGACAAAATCCCGGCGGACGACCGCGCGAAAGTACAGGGCGGCATTGACAACCTGAAAGAGGCGCTGAAGGGCACGGATTCGGGGCGGATTAAGTCGGCCACGGAGGAGTTGAAGCAGGCCTTCTACGCGGTCAGCGAGAAGCTGTACCAGCAGGCCAACCCGCAGGGCGCACAGCAGGCGGGGCCGAACCCGGGGCAGTCGGGCGCGGGCGACGGCCAGCAGTATTACGACGCCGACTACAAGGTCGTCGACGACGACCCCAACCAGGGCAAGTAAGAAAACAGGTGTGCGGTCAGGGACAGCGTCGCTGTCCCTGATTGCGGCGCGCCGGGACGTATTTAAGGAGTTTCAGGTATGGCAGAGAACAAACGGGACTACTACGAGGTACTCGGAATCGGCAAGGACGCGTCGGAGGACGATATCAAGAAGGCCTACAAGAAGATGGCGCGCAAGTACCACCCGGACTTGAACCCCGGCGACAAGGAGGCCGAAGAAAAGTTTAAGGAAGTCGGCGAGGCCTACGACGTTCTGTCCAACGCCGACAAGAAGGCGCGCTACGACCGCTACGGGCACGCCGGCGTAGACCCGAATTTCGGCGCGGGCGGCTACGGCGGCGGCTTCAACGGCGATTTCGATTTCGGCGACCTGGGCGACATATTCGGCAGTTTCTTCGGCGGGAGCGGCTTCGGCGGGACGCGCCGCGCCAATCCCAACGCCCCCCAGCGCGGCGAAAGTATCCGGGTGTCGCTGACCATCACGTTCGAGGAGGCCGCGTTCGGCTGTCAAAAGGAATTGACGGTGGAGCGCTACGAAACCTGTACGACCTGCAACGGCAACGGCTGTGCCGACGGCACGTCGCCGGAGACCTGCCCCGACTGCCACGGCACCGGACAGGTACAGGTTCGCCGGCAGACGCCGTTCGGCACCGTGGCGACTTCCGCGCCGTGTACGCGCTGCGCCGGGAAGGGGAAGATTATCCGCCAGCCGTGCAAGGACTGCCACGGGAGCGGCATGATTCGCCGCCGCCGCACGATTCAGGTACAGATTCCCGCCGGAATCGACGCCGGACAGTCGGTGTCCGTCCGGGGGCAGGGCCACGCCGGGAAGAACGGCGGCGCGTCCGGCGACCTGCTCGTCGCGATTTCCATACGCCCCCACGGGCTTTTCCGCCGCGAGGGCACGTCCGTCTTGTGCGAACAGTCCGTGACGTTCGCGCAGGCCGTGCTCGGCGCGCAACTGGAGATTCCCACCATCGACGGCAAGGTGCAGTACGACCTCCCGGAGGGCACGCAGAGCGGCGCGACGTTCCGCCTGAAAGGCAAGGGCATTCCGTTCATCAACGGGCGCGGGCGCGGCGACCAGTACGTGACCGTCTACATCGAGACGCCCAAGAACCTCAACCGCGAGCAGAAGGAGGCCTTGCGCAAGTTCGCCGAGGCCATGGGCGAGGCCGAGCCCGACGACGGGGAGCGCAAGCCGTTCTGGAAGAAAAAGGGAAGAAACCGCTGAGCGTCGAATTTCTCCGAATTATGGAAAGATAATCATTGATTTTTCGACGGCGCGGGGCTATAATAGACAGCGACGCTCCGGCTTCCGGACGATTCACGCGCACAGGAGGGCAATTCTTATGAAAATCGCGCTGGGATGCGACCACGGCGGATATCAGTTGATGCAGTTCGTCAAGACCGTGCTGGACGACTTGGGCCACACCTACGAGGACTTCGGCTGTTACGGCCCGGAAAGCTGTGACTATCCCGACTTCGGCGAACCCGCCGCGCGGGCCGTCGCCGAGGGCAGGTGCGAGCGCGGAATCGTCATCTGCCTGACGGGTATCGGAATCTCCATCACTGCGAACAAGGTGAAGGGTATCCGTTGCGCGCACTGCGCCGACTGTCTGCAAGCCGAGCTGACCCGCCGCCACAACAACGCGAATATGCTGGCGATAGGCGCGGGCTTCACCGGGCCCGAAATGGCCCGGCGCATGGTGGAAGTCTTTCTCTCGACGGAGTTCGAGGGCGGGCGCCACGAGCGCCGCGTCAATAAGATGATGTCCGTCGAGGGCTGACGGCGACAGCGGGGAAAGGGGCGCGATATGGCAAAAGTGGTAAAGGGCTATACAAGTTATCGTGGCCGGGGGCCGCTGTGGAAACTGGTGCTCACGGTGTTCCTGCTGGCTGTCATATTGGCGTCCCTCGCCGTGGTGCTGTTACAGCGTAACATCGTGGTGGAGAGCGACGGCACGCGGCAGGTTCATTTCCCATGGCAGGAGGAGGCGAACGCCGGGACGGAGGCGGAGAATCCGGACGCCCAGCCATTAGACGACGAAACCACGACGCCCCCCGAAGACGCCGACGCGGAGCTGTCCGGCACATCCGACGGCGAGGCCGCCCCGGACGAACAGGACGCCGGGGAATCCGAACCCGAGCCGCCCGCCGCGCCCGACTTCTTCCACGTCTACCCGGTACAGGCTACGCCCCTGTCCGTCGCGACTTACGAGGAAATCTCGTGGCTTCTGCGGCGCAACAGCACTTATAACGCCGTCTCCGTGCGCCTGAAGGACACGGAGGGCTGGGTATACTTTGACAGTCCGAATATTATTTACACGGAAGTCATCACGGAATCGAAGAACATCGCCGCCGACACCACCGAGGCCCTGAAACGTCTCACCGCCGCCGATACGCACACCATCGCAACTCTGGCGTGCTTCCGCGACTGGCGCGCGTCCAACGGCAATGTCCGGGCGCGCCTGCGCAACCTCAGCGGGCGGATTTTCCAGGACGGCAACGAGGACTTCTGGATTGACCCGGCGCGCGAAGTCACGCGGACTTACCTTTGCAATCTGGCCCGCGACGCCGCCGAGCTGGGTTTCGACGAAATCCTCCTGACCGACGCCTGTTACCCGTCTGTCGGACGCCTCGACCGTATCCTGTACGGCGACCTGTCGAGAGAGGAAAACCTCGCGACATTCTTCTCGGAAGTCCGAAAGACGCTGGAACCTTACAACATTGTCTTCTCCGTCGAAGTCCCGAAGGAAATCCTGCTCAACCGCGACGCGGCGCACCTGTCCGGACTTTCCATCGACGTTATCGCGCCTTACGTCGACCGCGTCTACGCGAAGGTAGACCCGTCGGAAGTACAGGCCTGCACGGACGCGCTGTCGGGCGTTCTGATGTTCGTCCCGGAGTTGTCCACGCTACCCGACCCGGCCCCGGCGCGGTATGTCTATCGCGGATAATAGGCCCGGAATCGGGCTTTGCATGAAAAGAAGTTATGCTGTGAAGAAATTCGCCTCCCTTCGGCAAGCGCGAAGATTATTGATTTCGACCTGTGCGGTGAATATAGCGGCCTGACGATTCTTGATACGGAGTACGCCGTAAGGACTACGCAATCGGCATGCGCAAGGAGAACCCGGCCCTGCTGGCGGCGGTCAGCAGCGCGTCAAGGCCGACGGCACGGTGCAGGCCGTCATTGACAAGTATATCAAAGCGGAATAACGTCTCGACAACTCCCACCCGGGGGCGGCGCGCGCCGCCCCTGTTTTTAA
>CAMHBH010000006.1 GCA_946183175.1 uncultured Oscillibacter sp. | reverse complement strand
GTTCCACTGCTTTTCGGGGAGCGCCGAAATGGCCGCCGAACTCGTGCGGCGCGGCTGGTATCTGGGGTTCGACGGCCCGGTGACGTACCCGAACGCCCGCCGCGCCGTCGAAGTGGTGTCGGTGACGCCGCTGGAGCGGATTGTCGTGGAGACCGATTCGCCGTACCTGTCGCCGGTGCCCATGCGGGGAAAGCGCAACGACAGCAGGAATTTACCGTTCATCGTGCGCAAGCTGGCCGAATGGAAGGGCATTTCGGAGGAGGAAATGTCGCGCGCGGCATGGGAGAACGGCAAACGCCTTTACGGGATTCCCTGACAATATTTTCGTCGAAAATTTCAGAAAAAACGCGTTTTTCCTGTGGCGTCGGCGCGGGGACTGTGTTATAATGGGGCGGATGATGTCAGAACAGTTCCCGGCCCGCGCCGGGAGACGATACAAATCGAGAGGAGTATCTGCCATGAGCAACAGCGTAACGGTGAAAATCTGCGGTGAGGAGTTCAAGCTGATTACGGACAATTCCCCGGAGTACACACAGGCCGTAGGTCTCCACGTCAACGCGGAAATGCAGAAGATGCTCGCCGCGCGCATGGGACGCATGGAAGCCGCGGTTATGACCGCGCTGAATATCGCTGATGACCTTTTCAAAGTCCGCCTGACCGACGAACAGCTCCGCGCGCAGATTAAGAGCGCGCTTGACGCCGAGGCCAGCGCGAAAGCCGAGGCGAATGCTTTCAAGCGCGAGAATCTGAGCCTGCAAAAGAAGCTCGACAAGGCCGAAAAGGCGCTTGCGAAGGCCGAAAAGAGTCTGCAAAAGGTACAGAAGGCGGTCGTATCGGTGACGGGCGAGACGCCGACGCCGACACCGGAGGCCGTGCCGCTTGACGAGGCGGCAATGGCGGAAATCGTGGAGAAGTCGAAGCGACCGCGCAAGGCGCGCAAGACGAAGGCCGAGGCGGTGAAAGTGGAGACTGAAACTGTGGAAGAAGCCGCCGCCGAGGCGGAACCGGAAGCCGCCGAGCCGGAGACTGTCGAAGTTGTCGCGGAAGCGGAGACCGCGCCGGAAGTCCCGGAAATCGTCGTCGAGGACGAATGAGCGAGCGTCCGGAACTGTTAGCCCCGGCGGGGTCGCCCGACGCCCTGCGCGCCGCCGTCGAAAACGGTGCCGACGCCGTCTATCTGGGCTACGGACAGTTTCACGCGCGCGTCCGCGCGGCGGGGTTCTCCGGCGACGAGTTCCGCGAGGCCGTCCGCTACTGCCACCTCTACGGCGTCCGGGTCTACCTGACACTGAATACTCTCTTAACCGACCGCGAACTCCCCGCCGCTTTGGAACAGGCCCGGGAGGCGTCGCGGCTGGGCGTCGACGCCGTACTCGTACAGGACTGGGGTCTTTTGTCGTTACTCCGCGCCTGTCTGCCGGATTTGCCCGTACACGCGAGCACGCAAATGAGCGTTTTCACGTCGGGCGGCGCGCGCGTACTCCGCGACGCGGGCTGTACACGAGTTGTCGCCGCGCGGGAGTGCTCCCGCGACGATATCGCGGCCCTGTGTACGCGCGGCGGCGTCGAGATTGAGACGTTCGTACACGGCGCGCTGTGCATGTGCTACTCCGGACAGTGCGAGATGAGCGCGGTTATCGGGGGGCGTTCCGGGAATCGCGGACGCTGTGCGCAACCCTGTAGACTGCCCTGTAGCGTGGGGAAATTCCGCCCGGACGAGTACGCGCTTAGTCTCAAAGATATGAACATGAGCGCCCACTTGGAGGAACTCCGCGAGTTAGGCGTAGCGTGTCTGAAAGTCGAGGGGCGGCTGAAGCGCGCGGAATACGTGGCGGCGGTGGTGTCGGTCTACGCGCGGCTGTTGCGAGAGCGCCGCGCGCCGTCGCACGAGGAAACCAGACTGTTACAACGCGCCTTTTCGCGTTCCGGGTTCACGGACGATTACTGGCGCGCCAATCCCGGGCCGTGGATGTTCGGGACGCGTTCCGATACTGACGCCCCGGCCCCTGTACTGGAAGCGGCTCCGCCCCGGAAAGTCGCGGTGTGCTGTGACTGCACGGTACAACCCGGCGCGGCGGCTGTGCTGACGGTCTCCGACGCCGACGGGCACCGCGTCCGGGTTACGGGGCCAATTCCGGAACCCGCGCGGAATCGCCCGCTGACGCCCGAGAGCGTCGCGGAACGTCTCCGCAAGACGGGCGGCACGGCCTACGTATGCGAGGCCGTCCGCGCCGATATCGGGGAGGGGCTGTCGCTGTCGGCAAGCGCCCTGAACGCGCTCCGCCGCGACGCCCTCGACGCGCTGTCGGAGTGCCGAACCGCGCCGCCGAAACGGCGTGAACTCCCTGTACCGCCCGCGCCCGATTCCGTGGCGGTACTGTCGGCCCCCGGTTCCGCGCCGTCCGCCCCGCGCTATACGGTCTCCGTCTGCCGCCGCGAACAGCTCACGCCCGCATTACTGCAACTCTCCCCGGCGCGCGTGTCCATGCCGCTGGAATGGTTCGCGCAAGATTTCGCCGTCCCCGACTGGCTCCGCCGCGCCGATTTGGAATTGTGCGCAATCCTGCCGCGCGTCTGGCGCGACACCGACGAGGACACCTTCCGCGACTGGCTACGCCGCGCTGTAAGTCAGGGCGTGACAAGCGCCGCCGCCGGGAATATCGGACACCTCCCGCTCATAGACCAGAGTACCGCGCGGGCCTGCGGCGACTTCGGCCTGAATGTCACAAACGCGCGTTCCGCCGCGTGGCTGGCCGAACGCGGCCTGCAATCCGTCTGTATGTCGTTTGAACTGCGCGCGGGGCAGATACGCGACATGGCCAAACCGCTCCCCGTCGAGGCGATTGTCTACGGGCGGCTCCCGCTCATGATTACCGAAAACCGTCCGGGCGGCGTCGCGGGCGATACGCTTACTGACCGTACGGGCGCGGCGTTCCCGTTGCTCGACGCCTTCGGGGGCCGTACCGAAATCGAGAACAGCCGCCCCTTATGGCTCGCCGACCGCGGCGAATGGCGTAAAATCGGCTTATCGTTCGCGCGCCTGCGGTTTACGACGGAGACACCGGAAGAGTGCGCGCGCGTCGTGCGAGGCTACCGCGACGGCCTCCCGGCGCCGGGGGCGTTCACGCGCGGGCTGTACGAGCGCGGCGTAGAATAGGGGGCGCTATGGAAACGTTATTTGTCCGCTATCTGTCGGACGGCCTTCCGGAGCTGGGTTACGTCGACGGGAAATCCGACTGGGTAGACCTGTACGCCGCCGAGACCGTCACGCTGTCGGCGGGCGACTTCCGCCTGATTCCGCTGGGCGTGGCGATTGGATTACCGAAAGGCTACGAGGCACATATTGTCCCGCGTAGTTCTACCTTTCCGAATTACGGTATTTTGCAGACGAATTTTATGGGCGTGGTTGATAATTCCTATCGTGGCAACAATGACGAGTGGAAATTTCCGGCCTACGCCACACGGGACACCACGATTCCAAAGGGAGCGAGAATCTGTCAGTTTCGCATTGTGCAGAATCAACCCGCGCTTCAGTTCAAAACCGTGAAATCACTTGGTGTAGTCGTTCGTTTCATGCCGGAAAAATTACCAGACCCACCGCCCGACCGTGGCGGATTCGGTTCCACCGGAAAGTGAGGGAACTTTGTGCAACTCGTACTTGCTTCGGGTTCGCCGCGACGGCGCGAACTGTTGCGGCAAATCGGCCTGACTGATTTTACTGTCCGCGTGCCGGACGTGGAGGAGCGCGTACCGGACGGACTTTCGCCGCGCGAGACCGTGGAGGCGATTTCGCGGCAGAAGGCGCAAGCCGTCGACGCCGCCCCCGGCGAAATCATCGTCACGGCGGACACCATGGTTTTCCTCGACGGCATGCGCCTCGGGAAGCCCCGCGACGAGGCCGACGCTTTACGCATGCTGACCGCGCTACAGGGACGGACGCACACCGTCTGTACGGGCGTCACCGTCCGGGAGGGCGCGCGCCTGCTGACGCGTTCGGAGGCGACGGAAGTCACGTTCCGCCCGCTGTCCCGGGAAACGTTACTGCGCTACATCGCCACGGGGGAGCCCATGGACAAGGCCGGGGCGTACGGCTTACAGGAACGCGGCATTCTATTCATAGAACGCGTGGAGGGCGACGTGTCCAACGTCATCGGACTGCCGTTGCCGCTGTTGGACGCCATGCTGTCAGAATTTGACTTGCGCCTGCTCTGAGATTCCGCGCGGAGGGGGAATGGATTTATGAACGATTTTTTCAGAAACAACGGCCTATGGCTATTACTTGTCGCGGCGATTCTCTCGGCCCTGCTGGCGGCGGCGTCGCTTACGGGCGCTTCGTCCTCGATTCCGGAGAACGCCGTCAATCTACTTGCCACGCCCTTCCGCGCGGCTACGAACAAATTCGCGTTCTGGTTCAACGACCGGCAAATCTACCGCCGCGACGTGACGCAATTGGAAGAGGAGAACGCCGCGCTCAAAAAGCAGATTGCCGACATGGAGGCGGCCATACGACAGGCGGAGAACGACAGCGAGGAAAACCGCCGCTTGCGCGAATGGCTGGGCTTACGCCAACAGCGCCGGGACTTATCCGACCTCGAAACGGCGCTGATTACCGAGTACACAGTCTCGAACTGGACTTCCGCCGTGACGCTGGACAAGGGCACGGAGCACGGCGTGGAAACGGGCGACTGCGTGATTGACCCGACGGGGGCGCTTGTGGGGGTGATTGAGCGCGCCGGGACGAACTGGTCTACCATGCGGACGCTCATCGACACCGATACCTCTATCGGCGCGCAAGTCTTCCGGACGAAAGAATTGGGCGTCCTGCAAGGGGAATTTTCGCTCATGGAAAAGGGGCAAGTGCGCCTCGACTTCCTCCCCGCCGACAGCCGCTTACTGGCCGGCGACCTCGTCGTGACATCTGGCGTCGGCGGCTACTACCCCTCCGGGCTGGTTATCGGTACGATTGACGAAGTACGCCTCAACGACTCCGGCTCCGCGCCCTACGCGATTCTTACGCCGCAATCGGATGTAAACGGCCTGACGCAAGTCGCGATTATCAAGTCTTTCGATATCGTCACTTGAGAAAGGAGTGCGCCCCATGTTCAGAAACGCCGTCATTTTCAAGTGGACGCTCTACCTGTTCGCCGCCCTGCTCTGCCTCGTTGTACAGAGTTTCGCACAGCGTCTCACCCTGCTGGGCGTGATTCCGTTCCTCTACCCGCTTCTCGCCGTGATTCCCGCGACGATGGATTCCCCGGGATTCGGCGGGGCGTTCGCGGTTCTTACGGGCGTATTCTGCGACCTGCTCCTCCCCGAAAGCCTCCCGTGTTTCTATACGCTCTCGTTTCCGGTTTCCGCGATGATAGCCTCGTTTCTCTCGCGCGAACTCCTCCCGGCGGGGTTACTGTGTTCCTACGCGGTCTCGGCGATTGCCTTCGCCGTCAACGGCTTCTTTCACTGCTTCCTGTTCTGGACTTGGGGCGACGTGTCCCCCTGGATGCCCGGTCTGTCTCTGACGCTCCGGGAATTTTTCGTGACCGTCCCGCTCATGTCGCCTTTAATGACGCTTCTTTTCCGCCTCGTCGCCGACAGAACCCGCTATGAGGAAATGCACAAGGGCATGGGCTGATTTCGCTTGTTTTGCCGCCCGAAATATGTTACACTGTTCCAGAAAGGGGGAATGCCATTTGGCCTACCGCAGACACGACAACGAATCCCCGGTACGGATGGGACGCCTGTTTCTGCTCGGCGGCGGTATCGCGACCGTCATGCTGTTGTTTTTCGGCGTCCTCTACAACACGCAGATTATCCACCACGAGGAGTATTTGAGCCAGTCGACGCGCTCCATTGTGCGCACGGAGACCATCAAGGCGTCGCGCGGAATCGTCACCGACCGCAACGGCGTGACGCTGATTTCCAACGATTCCGCCTACGACCTCACCTTTGACCCCGCGCTTCTCAGGAAAGACGAGGACCAGAACAGCGCGATTCTGAATCTTCTGGGCCTCTTTGAAAGCCAGGGCCGGACGTGGACGGATACCCTTCCGATTTCGAGGGAGGAGCCGTTTTCGTTTACGGTGGACGAGGTGTCCAAAGAACAGCGGCGGCGTCTGCTCCGCTACTTCACGAATATGAAGGCAAGCCGCGAAGTCATCGGGGAGTATCTTATGGACAACCGCGCCCTCGTCGACACGACCGACTTGGAGGAGGCCGCCGCGGAAGCCGCCGCGCAGGCCGCGCAGGAGCCGGAGGATTTCAAGGGCAAGGTCAAGAAACTGCTCAAGGGCAACTCGCACGCGTCGGGGGTGTACGTCCCCGACAAGCGTACTTTAATGGAGCGGCTGTCGCCCGACTTACTGACCGCCGAATTTCTCGCGGAGGCGGGGGTCACGCCGGAACTCGCGCTCGAATGGATGCGCGCGGACATGGAAATCCCGGAGGACTACGCGCCCGCCGACGCGCGGAAAGTCCTCGGCATCCGCTACGAGCTGAAACAGCGTCAGACGCTCGGCGACAACAGCTCGTACATTCTCACGGAGAATATCGACACGCCGTTTATCTCCATGCTCTCGGACGGGAATTTCGTCGGCGCGAAGGTCGTCAACTCGTCCGTGCGGAAGTACGAGACCGACCGCGCCGCGCACATTCTGGGCAACGTCAGCAAGCTGTTTCAAACCGACCTGGAAAACCCGCTCTACAAGGATTACCCCCTTGACGCGATAGTCGGCAGAAGCGGCGTCGAGGCGGCGTTCGAGCAGTACCTGCAGGGCAAGAACGGACGCCGGGTGCTGTCGGTCAGCGAAGAGGGCAAGGTCACGGGCGAATACTACTCCCGTACCCCGCAGCCCGGCGCGACGGTCGAATTGACGATTGACCTTGACTTTCAGGCCAAAGTAGAGGACGCCCTGCGCGACGGCGTGGAGGGCATGAACGCCCAGGACGGGAGCGACACGCGCGGGGCGGGCGTGGCGGTCGTGAAAGTCGGCACGGGCGAAATTCTCGCGATGGCCTCCTACCCGAGCTTCAAGCCCACCGACTACTACGACGCCAAGCGCTACAACTCCCTCAGCGACAACCCCGCCAAGCCTCTTATCAACCGCGCCACGATGAGCGCATACCCGCCCGGTTCGACGCTCAAGCCTGCCACGGCGATTGCGGCTTTGCAGTCCGGGAAAATCGGGCTGAACGAGCGCTACTACGACGGCGGGCGCTGGACGTATCCGGGCACGGACGCCTACGCGAACTGCTGGCACGCCGCCGGGCACGGACGGCAGACGATTAGTCAGGCTATCACGAACTCCTGCAACGTCTTTTTCGCGGAGATGGGCTACCGCATGGGGCTGAATACGCTGAATTTCTGGCTGGAGCAGTTCGGCCTCGGGGAGCACACCGGAATCGAGACCGGCGACGCCACCGGACAGCGCGCCACGAATCCGGCCGGACAGGACCAGGCCCCGTGGGCCGCGTTCGGACAGTCCAACCAGATTTACACCCCCCTGCAGCTTGCCAACTACGTCGCGACGCTGGTCTCCAACGGCAAGCACTGCAAGGCGCATTTGCTCAAGTCCGTGAAGTCCTACGACAACAGCGAGGTGTTAGCCGTCGGCGACACCACCCCCATGAACGTTATCGACATTGCCCCCGCGAACCTGAAAGCCGTCAAAACGGGTATGCGGAATCTCGTACTGAGTTCGCTTGACCGCTACTTTCAGAGGTGTGTCGTCGACGCGGGCGCGAAGACCGGTACGGCGCAGTTAGGCCGGGGCATTACGAACAACGGCGTATTCATCTGTTTCGCGCCCTACGACGAGCCGGAAATCGCAATCGGCATGGTTATCGAAAAGGGTGCCGCGGGCGCGCACCTGGCCCCGACCGCCGTCAACATCATCAACGCCTATTTCGAGAAAGAGCCCACTTACGCCGTGATTACTGGCGAAAATCAACTGCTTCCATAAATTTGGAACGCCGGGAAAGCGGTAGCCACGGAGGGCCGGAACAGTCCGGTTCTCCGTTTTGTCTTACGGTACAAGGAAGGAGTACCCCATGAGCGAGCCTTTTGTATTCGATTCCCGAAGCATTCACTGCAAGGAGCCGTTCGGCGCGGTGGAATGCGGGCAAAACATCATTCTACGCTGTCGGCCCTTGCAAAGCGAGGGTTTCACCCATTGCGCCGTCATGATGAAGAACGACTACACCGGAGAGAAATTCAAGACGGAACTTTACAAGCAGGCCGTCGACGGAGACCGCGACCGCTTCTACGCGAGTTTCCCCGCGCCGTCGGAGCCGCAATTAGTCTGGTACTACTTCAAGTTCTGGCGCGGCGACGGTTCGGGCTGTGACCTCGACCGTACAGGCTACCGCAGCGACGGGCGTATAGACCCGTGGCAAATGACCGTATACGAGAAAAGTCACACGCCGTTCTGGTTCGGGGCGGGGGTGACGTATCAGATATTCCCCGACCGCTTCTGCCGCCTGGAAGTCCCGGACCCGGAGGGCATGATTGGGAACCGCTGGGTTCACGAGAATTGGGAGGACGAGCCCGTCTGGAATCCGCCCGACGGCGTATGGAACCGCGACTTTTTCGGCGGGTCGCTGAAAGGTATCACGTCAAAATTGGACTACCTGTCGGAGTTGGGCGTATCGACGCTGTACCTGAACCCGATATTTGAATCGGCCTCGAACCACCGCTATAATACGGCGGACTACATGAACATTGACCCCATGCTGGGTACGGAGGACGATTTCCGGGAGTTGTGCCTACAAGCGAACCGTCGCGGCATGCGTATCATACTGGACGGCGTATTCAGTCACACGGGGTCTCAGAGCCGCTATTTTAACGCCGACGGGTTTTACCCGGAACCGGGGGCGTATCAGAGCAAGGACAGCCCCTACTATGAGTGGTATAAGTTCCACAAATGGCCCGACGAGTACACGGCGTGGTGGGGCATTCCCACGTTGCCGGATACGCTGGAAGAGAATCAAAGCTACCAGAATTACATCATCTGGAATCAGGATTCGGTCGTCCGGCACTGGCTACGGGCGGGGGCGTCGGGCTGGCGTCTGGACGTGGCCGACGAACTCCCCGACAGCTTTATAGAGCACATCCGGACAGTCATGCACGAAACCGCCTCCTATGCGGTACTGATAGGGGAAGTCTGGGAGGACGCAAGCAACAAAATCGCCTACTCACAGCGGCGGCGTTATTTTCTCGGGAAGGAGTTACACGGGGTCATGAATTACCCCTTCCGGAGCGCGATACTGGACTATCTGCGCGGCGGCGACGCCGACATTTTCCGGGAGCGGCTGGAGACTTTGCGGGAGAACTACCCCCCGGCGTCGTTCGATTCGGCCATGAACTTTCTCGGCACGCACGACACGGCGCGGATACTGACGGAGTTAGGCGCGAAGCACATGCCGGGGAGTAAAGAGGAAAAGTCGAAATTCCGGCTGTCGCCGGAGGAACGGCGGCGCGGATTGGCATTAGTGCGGCTGGCGGCAATGATACTGTTCGCGTTTCCGGGTTCGCCCACGGTGTACTACGGGGACGAATGCGGCATGGAGGGCTGGGAAGACCCGTTCAACCGTGGGACGTACCCCTGGGGGCACCAGGAGAACGACCTGCAACGGCATTTCGCAGCGCTGGGGCATATTCGGCGGGAGCGGGTGTCCCTGCAACGGGGCGACTTACACTGGCTGTACACATCGGGGCCGATACTGGCCTTTGCGCGCAAGAAGCACGCCGAATATACGGCGCTTGTCGTGAACGCCGGGGAGTACGAGTGGGACATCACGGTTGAATGGCTGGGCGGTTCTGAGGCGTGCGACCTTCTGACCGGACAGAAATTCTACGTCAACCAAGACCAGAGACTTCCGCTGAAAGTCCCGCCCATGACGGGCTATCTTCTCGGAGAATGTTTCATGTGAAACATTCGGGAACTGTACCTTTTCTGAACGGTCTCCCCCATTGACGTGGGGAGACTGTTCAATGTTTCATGTGAAACATTTTGCGAATCCGCCCTTGCAAGAATGTCCGCGCGTTGCTATAATAGAACCGCTAACAGGAAAGCGGGTGATTTTTTTGTGTAAAACAATCGCGGTTGTCAATCAGAAAGGCGGCGTCGGGAAAACGACGACTTGCGTCAATCTCGCCGCCGCGCTGGCGGAGGCCGGGAAACATGTGCTCCTGTGCGACTTCGACCCGCAGGCTAATTCCACGTCCGGCATGGGCGTCGATAAAGACGCCTCTACAGGCGTTTACGGCGTCCTGACGGATATCCCGTCCGTCGCGGAAGTGATTGTTCCTACCCCTTGCGGCGATGTGTTGCCGTCTAACAGCGCGCTCGCCGGGGCCGGAATCGAGTTGATTGGCATGGAACATCGGGAATTTCTCCTCAAAGAAGCCCTGTCACAAGTTCGGGAACAGTACGATTTTATTTTCATCGACTGCCCGCCGTCCCTCGAATTGCTCACGCTCAACGCCCTGTGCGCCGCCGACAGTATCCTTGTCCCGGTACAGGCCGAGTATTTCGCGCTGGAAGGCCTCTCCGATTTAATGAACACTGTCCGATTAGTCCGGCGCTCCCTGAATCCGCGCCTTGAATTGGAAGGCGTCCTAATGACGATGTACGACACCCGTACCAACCTCGCCATGCAGGTGGCGCAGGAAGTCAAACGCTACTTCCCCGGCAAAGTCTACGCGACGGTGATACCCCGGAATGTGCGCTTGTCCGAAGCCCCCAGCCACGGGAAACCGATTACCGTCTATGATACGCTCTGCCGGGGTGCCGCCGCCTACCGGGCACTCGCGGGGGAGTTCCTACGGAAACAGGAAAGGGGTGACGCCTCATGATAAAGAAGCCGTCAGGGCTCGGGCGCGGATTGGGCGCGCTGTTGGGCGAAAGCGCGTTCCTGTCGGACGCCGAACCGCAAAGCGGCAACGGCGGAATGACAATGTTGCCCATTACGGACGTTGAGAACTATTCCGGACAGCCGCGCAAGAATTTCGACCCGGAATCGCTGGCACAGCTCGCCGATTCCATCCGGCAACACGGCATTCTACAGCCGCTGACCGTCCGGAAGCTCGATTCCGGCTACTATCAGATTATCGCGGGGGAGCGGCGCTGGCGCGCGGCGCGTATGGCCGGACTGGATACCGTCCCGGTCATCATCGTGGAGGCCGACGACAAAACCGCGACCGAATTGGCCATGATTGAGAACCTCCAGCGGGAGGACTTGAACCCCATGGAGGAGGCCGCCGGATACCGGACGTTAATCGACCTGTACGGCATGACGCAAGAGGAAGTATCAAAACGGGTGGGGAAGTCGCGCAGCGCGGTGGCGAACTCGCTACGCCTTCTGGACTTGTCGGAGGCGGTGCGGGTATTCGTAGAGGAGGGGCGGCTGACCGCCGGACACGCGCGGGCATTGATACCGTTGCCGCCGGACGCACAGGAACAGGCGGCGCGGGAAGTCATGGAAGGCGGGCTGTCGGTACGTCAGACGGAACGCCTCGCAAAGCAGAAAATGGCGGCGCGCAAAGAGCCGGAAATCGTGATAAAGAAGGAACAGCTCGACGACCCGAAGAGTATCGACTACACGATAGAGGCGCAAAAGGAACTGTCGGCGAAGCTGGGGCGGGGCGTGCGGATAGTCAACGGGCGCAAGAAGGGGCGCATTGAGCTGGACTACTACGGCCTCGACGACTTAAACGCGCTTCTGGACGCGTTATCGCTCTTGCAAATCCGGCAGGACTGGGGGGAGTACGGGAATGAGCAGTGAGGAAAAGCCCGAGACCGCGCGGAATGAAGAAACGTCCGGAGCCGCGCCGAAAGGCAATATGAGCGTATTTCTGTATATTCTGCTGTTGTTCAGCGCGGCGTTACTGCTGATGTGCCTCTCGTCGCTGATTCACCAGCGCAACAATACCGAGGCGCTGGGGAAATTACAAAGTTCCGTGTCGGTCATGCAGGAGGTGCAGAACCTTCAAGAGAAAATCATCGCCCTACAGGAGGAGCGCCGGACACTCGAAGAACAATTAGAGGAGGCGCGCGCCGGGGAGCGGGAGGCGTCCGAGCAGACAGCGGCGGCCCGCCGGGAGACGGAAGCAATGCGGCGACTGTACCTCATGCGGGAGCAGTACCGGGAAGGGCGGTACCGGGCCTGTCAGGCGACTATGCAGGCGTTTGAGGCCGAGGGGCTTTCGGACAGCCTGTCGGGCGAATCGCCGGGGAACGGCGTCATTTCGCCGCTGGACTACTACCGGCAGTTACAGGAAGCGGTTCCGGCGCGTATCGCGGAGGCGGAGGCCGCGCGCGCGGCGGAAAACAGTAACGGTTAATTTCGGCACAACGAAAGGAAGACAGCATATGCTTGACATTCGCTTTATCCGGGAGAATCCCGAGGCCGTGCGGGAGAACATCCGGAAGAAGTACCAGGAACAGAAACTCCCGCTCGTGGACGAAGTCCTCGCGCTGGACGCCGAACGGCGGACAGTTATCGCGGAGGCGGACAGCCTCCGCTCCGAACGCAACCGCCTGAGCAAGGAAATCGGGAAACTCATGGGACAGGCCAAAAAAGACCCGTCGAAGCTACAGGAGGCCGAAGCGGTCAAGGCGCAGGTCACGGCCAATTCCGAGCGGCTGAAGGCCCTCGAACAGCGTGAGCCCGAAATAGAACGCGAACTCCATCAGAAAATGCTCCTGATACCGCAGATGATTGACCCGTCGGTGCCGCTGGGCCCCGACGACAGTCACAACGTGGAAGTGGAGCGGTTCGGGGAGGCCGCCGTGCCGGGGTTCCCGATTCCGTACCACACGGACATTATGGCGTCGTTCGACGGAATCGACCTCGACGCCGCCGGGCGGGTATCCGGGAACGGCTTCTACTATCTGCTCGGCGACATCGCGCGTCTGCACGAGGCCGTACTGGCCCTCGGGCGCGACTTCATGATTGGCAAGGGCTTCACCTACTGCATTCCGCCGTTTATGATTCACGGGGCGGTCGTCGAGGGCGTCATGAGCCAGACGGACATGGACGGCATGATGTACAAGATTGAGGGCGAAGACCTGTATTTAATCGGCACGTCGGAGCACTCCATGATAGGCCGCTTTATCGACCAGATACTCCCCGGCGACAGTCTCCCGCAGACGCTGACCTCGTACTCGCCGTGTTTCCGGAAAGAGAAGGGCGCGCACGGAATTGAGGAGCGCGGGATTTACCGTATCCACCAATTTGAGAAACAGGAAATGATTGTCGTATGCAAGCCGGAGGATTCGGCGGCGTGGTACGAAAAACTGTGGCGGTACTCGGTGGAGCTGTTCCGGGCGCTGGGAATCCCGGTTCGTCAGTTGGAATGCTGCTCGGGGGACCTCGCCGACCTGAAAGTGAAGTCGTGCGACATCGAAGCGTGGTCTCCGCGACAGCAAAAGTATTTTGAAGTCTGCTCGTGTTCCAATCTGGGCGACGCGCAGGCGCGGCGGTTACGTATCCGCTACCGCGACGAGAACGGGAAAATTCAGCTCTGTCACACGTTAAACAATACGTGCGTCGCGCCGCCGCGCATGCTGATAGCGTTCCTGGAAAACAATCTCCGGGCGGACGGCACCGTGACCATTCCGGAAATTCTGCGTCCCTACATGGGCGGGACGGAAGTCCTGATTCCGAAGGCCGGGGCGTAATGGAAAGCCTGTTACGGGACGGCCTGACGGCGCTCGGACTGTCGCCGGACGCGGCGGGGCCCATGTGCCGCTACGCCCGACTGCTGTTAGAGCGAAACCGCGTGATGAATCTGACGGCAATCACGGCGGAGGACGACGTAGCGCGCCTGCACTTTCTGGACAGTTGCGCGCTGACGGCGTTCGCGGATTTCCAGGGAAAGCGCGTAATCGACGTGGGGACGGGGGCCGGATTCCCGGGTTTGCCGTTGCGTCTCGCGGAACCGTCGATAAAGCTGACGCTTCTGGACGCCCAGCGGAAACGGGTCGACTTTCTCCGGGAGGTGTGCGCGGCGCTCGGCCTTTCGGACGTGGACTGCATACAGGAACGCGCGGAGGTGTACGCCGCCGCGCACAGGGAACAGTTCGACATCGCGGTGTCGCGGGCGGTGGCGGCGCTCCCGGTACTCGCGGAGTTGTGCCTGCCACTGGTGCGCGCGGGCGGTACGTTTCTGGCTATGAAGTCGGTGAACTGCGACGAGGAACTGTCGGCGGCGGCGAAGGCCGTCGGGGTACTCGGCGGACGCGTCGCGCGGGTGTCGGACTACGTGATACCGGGCACGGACATTCCGCGCCGCCTGATTGTCGTCGAAAAGCGTTGCGCCACGCCGCCGGGGTATCCGCGGGCGTTCGGGAAAATCAAGAAGAATCCGCTTTGAGCGCGTACAGAACAACGCGCGGGACTGACCGAAGTCAATCCCGCGCGTTGTTTGGAAGATTGGATGAAAAGAAGTTCTTGTCTCTTGCAAGGGTAAAGATACCAGAAGAATGTTAAGGAACAAGACACAAAATATTACAAAAGTCTTAACTTTTTGGAGTTCCGCCCCCAGCGCCGGGGTACGATTGACGGGAAGCGGAAAAAGGTGTAGAATTTGCCTGAGAAGTCCGCCCGGTATCGCGGAGGGCGGAGACAAGGAGGTTATCTTAATGAAAAGGCGTTTTCTGGGCGTCATCGCGGCGGCGCTTCTGTTCGTGACGCTGTGGCCCGCGCCGGCGCGCGCCGTCGACAACAACAATATTACGCTCTCGCCGACATTCAAGCAGACGGAAGCCCGCGGCATGCTTGACATGATAAACGCGTTCCGCACCGGGGAGGAGGCGTTCTACTGGAACGAAAGCAATACCGCGACCGTGGCCTCGCAGGGGGAACCGCTGGTGTACAGCTACGCCCTGGAGGAAATCGCCATGCGGCGCGCGGCGGAAATCGCGCTGAGCTTCTCGCA
Source organism: uncultured Oscillibacter sp. (assembly GCA_946183175.1). Taxonomy (GTDB): domain Bacteria; phylum Bacillota; class Clostridia; order Oscillospirales; family Oscillospiraceae; genus Oscillibacter. The sequence continues at coordinate 15,531 of CAMHBH010000006.1, read as the reverse complement.
CACGCGCCCGGATAATACGCGCTGTTTCACGGCGCTGGCCTCCGACGGCACGCGGAGCTGGGGCGAAAATATCGCCGCCGGAACCACGACGGCAAATGCGGCCTTTACGCTCTGGCGCGAGGACAAGGAGAAATATTCCGGACAGGGACACCGCCGGAATATGCTCAAAACGAACTTCCGAACCGTCGGCGTCGGACACGCCGTGGTCGGCGGTACCCACTTCTGGGTGCAGGAGTTCAGTTACTACACGGACACCATGGCGCAAACGCCACCCCTGGACACGGAACGCGCTGTGACAGTCAGCGTGGCCCCCGCGCAGATTCAAGCCCTCGGGAACCTGACCGCGACGCCGGCGAGTATCGCACTGACGGCGGGAGGCCGCGCCGCGCTCCCGACTGTGAATGTGTCGCTGAAGCTGTCGGGCGCGTGGCCGGACCGCGAGACGGTCGTCGGCGTGGAGCCCGACTGGACGAGCGGAGACAGCGGAGTTTGTACGGTTGCCGGACAGGAGGTGTCCGGCGCGGCGGCGGGGAGTACGACCCTGACGGGCACCGCGCTTGACAGGACGGTGTCGGTACCCGTCACCGTCAGCGGCGGAGCACAGCCCGCCTATACGGTCTCCGGAGGGCCCGAAGGCGGCGAGTACAGGGTAAAACTGACGAACCCCGCCCCCGTGACTGTGGCCGTCATGTATTTCGACGCGGGCGGAAAGTTCCTGTCGGCGGCGACGCGGGCCGTACAGGCCGACGCCGGAAGCGTGTCCTTCCCGCTGGCCGCCGCGAGTACGGCGCGCGTCGCGCTCCTCGATACCTCTTACGCCCCCCTGTGCGTGTACGGATAAGATTTCGCCCGCCGGGCCCCGCGAACGTTAAGTTGCCCCCTCCGGGCACCTCCCCCGTTGACGCGGGGGAGGCTTTTTCCTGCGCCTGACGGATTCTTTGCCCGTTTTTTTGGGAAAAATACCGTTTACAATTCGCTTTCGGTGTGCTATCATGTGTCGGTATGCCCGGAAATCATCTCCACGAAAGGAGACCGCCCCCATGATTCGCAAACCTTCCTCCCCGCGCCCGCTGTTGGGCCTCGGCCTGTTCGTACTCTTCGCGCTGTGCTTGTTATGCGGCGTGCTCTACGGCGACAAAGTCGTGTGGAAGTTCAAGCTCGACCCCTACCGCGACCCCATGCCCGTGCTCATGTACCACCACATGCTCCCCGACGGCTCCGACTGCAACGACATGACCGTCACGCCGTCGAAACTGCGCCAGGACTTCGACTACATCCGCAAGCAGGGCTACACGCCCGTACTCCCCCGCGAACTCCTCGACCCCGATTCCCTTCCCGAAAAGCCCATCCTGATTACTTTCGACGACGGCTACGCGAGTAACTACAACATTCTGTTCCCGATTCTGCAAGAGTACGGCTTCAAAGCCGTGATTTGCCCCATTGTCTGCATGCCGGATTTACTCGCGACGGAGTTCTGCTCGTGGGACATGTACCGCGAAATGACTGCCTCCGGACTGGTCGAAATCGGCTCCCACACGTACAAACTCCACAATCTCGACGTGAACGGCTCCTACAAGCCCGACGGCCCCAACGGGATACAGCGTATCGACGGCGAGACCGACGCCGAGTTTCAGGAACGCGTCCTCGACGACATCCGGAAGAGCTACGACCGCCTGACGGAGGAATTAGGCGTCGCGCCGACGTGTTTCGCGTACCCGTTCGGCGTGCGCGAACCCGCCGCCGACGCGCTTATTGACGAACTCTTTCCGGTGTCCCTGCTGACCTGGTCCGACACCGCCGACCTGTACAACGGAACGAGGCGCATGCCCCGCTGGACCGTCACCATGTGGGAACCCGTCTATAATCTCTTCTGACACCATAAGGAGTGTGAACTATGAAGGAACAACTCGAAGCGATTCTCCGGACGGCGACCGACGCTATCCGGGACAGCGCCGCCGCGCCCGATTTGGAGGCGTTGCGGGTGAAGTACCTGGGCAAGAAGGGCGAACTCACGGCGATTCTCAAGCAGATGGGCAAGCTGACTGCCGAAGAGCGTCCGAAAATGGGCAAGATGGCGAACGAAGTACGGGCGTCGCTGGAGTCGGCGCTGGAGGAACAGGCCGCCGTACTCGCCGAAAAGGCATTGGAGGCGCGGCTTGCACTGGAAACCGTAGATGTGACGATTCCGGGCAAGGCGGTCGAGGCCGGGCACCAGCACCCGATGTATATCGCGCTGGACGAGTTCAAGGAAATCTTTATCGACATGGGCTTTGAGGTCATCGACGGGCCGGAAGTGGAGCTGTCGGAGTACAACTTCACGAAGCTGAACACCCCCGACGACCACCCCGCCCGGGAGTGGTCGGACACCTTCTATCTGGACGACGATTCCAGAACCCTCCTGAGAACCCAGACTTCCCCCATGCAGATACGGGCCATTGAGCGCTACGGCGTGCCGATTCGCATGATATCGCCGGGGCGGGTGTACCGCAAGGACGAGGTCGACGCGACGCATTCCCCGATGTTCCACCAGGTCGAGGGGCTTGTCATCGACAAGGGCGTGACGATGGCCGACTTGAAGGGCACGCTGAACGCCGTGATTCAGGAAATCTACGGTTCCGGTACCCGGACGCGTTTCCGCCCGCACCATTTCCCGTTCACGGAGCCGAGCTGTGAGGTGGACGTACAGTGCCACAAGTGCGGGGGCAAGGGGTGTCCGACGTGCAAGGGCGAGGGCTGGATTGAGGCTTTGGGCGCGGGCATGGTACACCCGAAAGTCCTCTCCGGGTGCGGAATCGACCCCGACGTGTACTCCGGCTACGCGTTCGGGTTCGGCCTGGAACGCCTTGCAATGGCGCGGTACAAAATCAGCGACCTGCGCCTGATTTTCGAAAACGATATCCGGTTTCTGGAACAGTTCTGAGGAGGCGAAGAGCGTTGAAACTCTCAAGAAAGTGGCTGCAAGAGTTCGTAGACCTGTCGGGCGTGGGCGACCGCGAGTTTGCGGACGCTATGACGCTCTCCGGCTCGAAAGTGGAGGGGACGGAAGTCCTGAACGAATCCTTAAAGAATGTGGTTGTAGGGCGCGTGTTGTCGATGGAGCGCCACCCCGATTCCGACCACATGTGGGTATGTCAGACGGATATCGGACAGGAGAAGCCCGTGCAAATCGTTACCGGCGCGTGGAACGTTCACAAGGGCGATTTCGTCCCGGTGGCGTTGCACAAGGCCGTACTCCCCGGCGGAAAGCGGATTGAGCGCGGCAAACTGCGCGGCGTGGCCTCCGAGGGCATGTACTGCTCCCTCAAAGAATTAGGCCTGACCGCCGAGCACGACTACCCCGAGGCGGTCATCAAGCCCGCCGCGATTCTCAACGACTACCACCCCATCGACGCGGCGAAGCGTTCCCTGCCCGAGGAACTCGCCCCGGGCATGAAAATCTACGGCCCCGTGATTGTCGCGAAAGTGTCGGCACTCGAAAAGTACGCCTACGGTTGCTGGCGGGCTACGCTGAACGTCGGCGGCGGGGAAATGGAGATGGACGAGAGCCGCTTCCAGAATCTTCACATCGGCGATTTCGTCGCGTGGGACACCGAACGGCATGACATTTGCACGTTGTCGGACCTGCGCGCCGAACAGCGCGAGTTCCCGCACTGTATCGACGACGGAATCTGGATTCTGCCCGGCGAACCTACGCCCGGCGACGATATCGCGACGCTTATCGGCGCGGACGACCACGTAGTAGAGTTTGAAATCACGCCCAACCGCCCCGACTGCCTGAGCGTGATTGGCCTGGCCCGGGAGGCGGCGGCGACGTTCCACAAGCCGTTGATTCACCACAAGCCGGAAATCCGGGGCGGAGGCGGGAATATCGCCGAACTCCTCGACATCGAAATTGAGGACGGCACTCTGTGTCCGCGCTACACCGCCCGGCTGGTCAAAAACGTGAAAATCCGCCCGTCGCCGGAGTGGATGCGCGAGCGCCTGCGCAATTCGGGCGTGCGTCCCATCAACAATATCGTGGACATCACCAACTACGTCATGCTGGAATACGGACAGCCCATGCACGCCTTTGACTTTTCGTGTGTCGACGGCGGGAAAATCGTCGTGCGTCCGGCGCGGGAGGGCGAGACCATCCAGACATTAGACGGCACTGTCCGCAACCTCACGCCCGACATGCTCTGTATCTGCGACGCGGAAAAGCCCGTCTGCGTGGCGGGGGTCATGGGCGGCGCGAACAGCGAGATTATCGGCGACACCGATATGGTACTGTTTGAGTCGGCGAACTTCAACGGGGCGTCGGTACGCCGTACGGCTGTCGCGCTGAATATGCGCACGGAGGCCTCATCGCGCTACGAAAAGGGCCTCGACCCTATGAACACGTTCCGGGCCGTACAGCGCGCCTGCGAACTCGTCGAACAGCTCGACGCCGGGGAAGTCGTCGAAGGACTGCTTGACGTTATCGCCGCCGACCGCCCGCAAGTCACGCTCAAACTAGAACCCGACAAAATCAACCGCCTTCTGGGCACGGAGATTTCAAGCGACGAAATGCGCCGGATTCTGTCCTCCCTTGAGTTCAAGCTCGACGGCAACAGCGTCTCGGTGCCGTCGTGGCGCGGCGACGTGGAGCACTATTCGGACTTGGCCGAAGAAGTGGCGCGCTTCCACGGCTACAACGAAATCCCCGACACGCTCTCGTCGGGAATCAACGCGCGGCGCGGATTCACCCCCGAACAGAAGGCCGAACGCCTCCTCGGGCAAGTCTGTCGGGCCTGCGGGTACAGCGAAATCATCACCTATTCTTTCATCAGCCCCGCGGCCTACGACAAAATCCGCCTTCCGGACGATTCCCCGCTCCGCAAGTCGCTGAAAATCCTGAACCCCCTCGGCGAAGACCGCTCCATCATGCGCACGACGATTCTGCCGTCCATGCTGGAAATCCTGACCCGCAACTGGAACTACCGCAACAAGTCGGTGAGGCTCTACGAACTGGGCCGGACGTACTTCCCGCGCGCCGACGGCCTCGCCGACGAGCCGAAAACGCTCTGTCTCGGCGCCTACGGCCCCGGTATGGATTTCTTCACGCTCAAGGGCGCGGTCGAAGCCGTCCTCGACGGACTGCGTATTCCCGAAGTCAGCTACACGGCGCAGGGCGCGAACCCGTCCTATCACCCCGGGCGCTGTGCCGACGTGTACTCCGGCGACAAGTTTCTCGGCGTCCTCGGGCAGATTCACCCCACCGTCGCCGCCACGTACGGAATCGACGCCGAACTCTATACCGCCGAACTTTCCCTCGACGCCCTGCTCAATTGCGCGGGGCCGGAGCCTGTCTATCAGGCGTTGCCGCGCTTCCCGTCGGTGCCGCGCGACTTGGCGCTCGTATGCGACAAGGCGATACCCGTCGCCGACCTCCGCGACGCCATCCGGCAGTCCGGGAGCGAACTGCTCAAGTCCGTGGCCCTGTTCGACATCTACACCGGGCCGGGTATCCCGCCCGACAAAAAGAGCGTGGCCTTTAATCTGACGTTCCGCTCCGACGAGCGGAGTTTGACCGCCGCCGAAGTGGAGGAAGCGGTCGCGCGGATTCTCGACGCCCTCCGCGACAGCCTCAACGCCGTACTGCGCTGAAAGCAATCTCCCGGGAATCGCATTGCCTCAACGCCGAAAGCCCTTCCCCAAACGGGAGGGGCTTTCTGACGCGCGCAACGCCGAAATGCAGGATTTTTCATAGAATCATGCAAAACTGGCGGGCCGTACCCGGAAATTTCCCACAGATTGCCGTTGAAAACGCAAGTCAACTGTGCTAAAATTGCAATCCGTTATGAAACCGCGAAGGAGGCCCCGACATGGTTCGCACGGAGGAAAACGCCTATTCCAAGATTACGCCCGCGATTCTGTCGCTCAAAGAGCAGTGGGAGAAGAAAAACTACATCGACCCGAAACTGTACAAGGAGTACAACGTCAAGCGCGGACTGCGCAACGAGGACGGGCGCGGCGTACTGACGGGCCTGACGCGCGTGGCCGAAATCCAGTCCTACACCGTGCGCGGCGACCGCGGACACGAGATGATTTCGCCCGCCGAAGGTATTCTGTACTACCGGGGCATCGACTGCCGGAAGATAGTGGAGGGCTCGACGCGGTTCGCGTTTGAGGAGGCCGCATATCTGCTGTTATTCGGCGAACTGCCCACGCGCGAACAGTTGGACGACTTCTGCGGACAGTTGGCCTCGTACCGCACGCTCCCCACGAACTTTTTCCGCGACGTAATCATGAAGGCCCCGACGGGCGACCTCATGAATACCATGCAGCGCGGGATTCTGACCCTCTTCTGCTACGACGACAACCCGAACGATATCGGGCTTGAAAACGTCCTGCGTCAGTCGCTACAGTTGATAGCCAATATGCCCGTGCTGGCGATTTACGCCTATCAGGCGTGGCGCTACGTGCAGGGCGAAAGCCTGTTCATACACGTACCGCTCCCGGAACTGTCCACGGCGGAGAACTTCTTACGCCTTCTGCGCGAAGACAGAAGCTATTCCGAACTCGAAGCGCGTACGTTAGACGTGGCACTGGTACTCCACGCCGACCACGGCGGCGGCAACAACTCCACGTTTACGAACCACGTCGTCACCTCGTCGGGGACGGACACGTACTCCGCGATGGCGGCGGCAATGGCGTCTTTGAAGGGCCCGCGCCACGGCGGGGCCAACAGCAAAGTCATGATGATGATGGACGACATCAAGGAGAACGTCCGCGACTGGTCGGACGAAGACTGTGTACGGGACTACCTGACGCGTATGCTGAACCGGGACGCGTTCGACCGCAGCGGCCTGATTTACGGCCTCGGACACGCGGTGTATACGAAGTCTGACCCGCGCTGTGAGGTATTCCGGGAGTACGTGCGGCGGCTTGCGGCGGAGAAGGGCCGCGATAAGGAGTTACAGCTTTACCAGAGCGTGGAATCCGTCGGGAAGGCGCTTCTGAAAGAGCGTCAGCACAAGAAGGCGCTCTCGACGAATATCGACTTCTACAGCGGGTTCGTCTACGAAATGCTGGGCCTTCCGACGGAACTGTACACGCCGCTTTTCGCGATAGCGCGTATAGCGGGGTGGAGCGCGCACCGGATGGAGGAATTGAGCGTCGGCGGGAAGCTGATTCGCCCGCGCTACGAGTGCGTGGAAGAACACCGCTCTTATGTGCCCATTGAAAACCGCTGAATCTGTCTCCCCCGTTGCGGGGGAGGCTTTATTTTTGTGCTTGTGAAACGTGTCGGGGCGTGCTATACTGTGGGCGTCAACGAGAGGAGCGCGGAGTATGGGAAAGCGTTTGCCACGGCTGAAGCCGACGCCGTGGGATTTGGCAGTAGCGCTATGTGTGGCGGCGCTGGCGTGCGCGGTACTGTTCGGAGCACGGCGCGGCGACGCGGGGGAGTACGTGACGGCGGTCGTCTACGCCGACGGCGCGGAAGTCGACAGAGTACGCACGGACGCGCCCTCGGAGCGCGCCTACAGCGCCAACGGCTACACGATACAGGTACAGTTTGGCCCGGGGGCGCGGGTGGTCTCGTCCGACTGTCCTACACAGGACTGCGTACACACCGGGGCGGTCACGTACAGCGGACAGTCGATAGTGTGCCTCCCGGCGCGGATTGTGATTCGGCTGGAAGGCGGCGCGGCCTCCGACGACGCGCCCGACGCCGTACTCGGATAGGGGGCGGAGGATGTCGACGAAATCGGACAGGGGGCGGAGATGTCAACCAAGAATCTGACACAGTGCGCGATGTTGACGGCGCTGGCGCTGGGGCTGTCGTGGATGGAAAGCGCGTTCCCGCTGTCGGCCCTGATTCCACTGCCGGGCGTCCGCCTCGGGCTTGCCAATATCGTGACGCTGTTCGCGCTCTACGTACTTGGCGCGCCGTCGGCGCTGTTGGTACTGTTGTCGCGTTGTATCCTCGGGGCGGTGTTCGCGGGGAATATGAACGCGCTGATTTTCTCCGTACTCGGGGGGCTGTCGGCGCTGGGCTGTATGACGGCGCTCTCGCGCTGTCGTGCGCTGTCGGTGTACGGCGTCTCGGTGGGCGGCGCGGCGGCCCACCAGTGCGGACAGATTGCCGCCGCCATGCTGACGTTAGGCAATTCCGCGCCCGTGTACTATCTGCCTGTACTGCTGTTTGTGTCGGTGTTTACGGGGAGCGTCACGGGGCTGATTGTCGCGCTGTTGTTCCGCGCCCTCGACGCCGCCAAAGCTCTTCCGGCGTCACGCTGAAAGGAGTTTCACTATGGGAAAGAAGCCTGACCTGAAACTGTACGACAAGGAATCGAAATCCAATCTTCCGCGCCCGAAATACCACTCTCTGGGCGAGGTGTTCGCGGACTTCTACGGCACGGCAAAAAACAGTACGACGCCGCAGACTGTGGAGGACATACAGAAGGAACTCAACAGCCACATCAACGAACTGCAAAAAAAACTGGATAACTTCCCGGTTTCGGAAACGGGCGGAACAAACGCCGCGCCGGGAGCGTCCAATACAACAGAGACGCCCGGAAACGTGTCACAAACGCCGGGGGCGTCCAATACACAGACGGACGGCGGGGGGCCCGTACAGGAAGCCCCGCAAGAGGAGGAACTTCCGCCGCCGGAGAGCATGGAGGACTTGCGGAAGGAACTCGACGGCTACATTGGGCTGGAAGTAGTCAAGAAGGAAGTGCGGAGCCTGATAGACCTGGTGAAAGTACACAAAATGCGCCGTGAGAACGATTTGCCGGAGCCGGATTTGTCGTTGCACATGGTATTCACGGGGAATCCGGGCACGGGCAAGACGACAATCGCGCGTTTGATGTCGCGGATTTACAGAAGTTTGGGCATACTATCCAAGGGACAGCTCGTGGAGACCGACCGGAGCGGGCTAGTCGCGGGGTACGTCGGACAGACGGCGCTCAAGACCAGTAAGGTTATCGAAAAGGCGATGGGCGGCGTACTGTTCATCGACGAGGCCTACACGCTCAGCGGCAAGGGCGAGAGCGACTTCGGACAGGAAGCGATTGACACGCTTCTGAAAGCCATGGAAGACCACCGCGACGACTTAATTGTCATCGTGGCGGGGTACGACGAACTCATGGGACGGTTTATCCACTCAAACCCGGGTTTGGAATCGCGGTTCAACCGCTTCCTGCACTTCGACGACTACACCACGGAAGAACTGTTGAGCATGTTCAAAATGCGCTGTGACAAGGGGAAGTACACGCTCTCGGAGGAGGCGGAGGAGGCCGCGAAAAAGCGTCTGGAGGCGGAGAACGGGCCGACCTTCGCGAATGGGCGGGGCGTCCGGAACCTGTTCGAGCGGGTACTGGTACGTCAGGCCGGACGCCTGGCCAGTCAGGAGAGTGTGACGAAAGAACAGTTGATGGAAATCAGGCCGGAGGACTTCGAGGACGCGTAAAGGCGCTGTCAACGGAACGCTGTCGAGTTCGCAGAAACGGAGGGCCGCGCAAGGCGTCAGTCGATACTATAGAGGGCGTCGGCGAGGAGCCAGATTTGGGAATAGGGCCTCATGAGATTCCAGACGCCGCCGCCCTGTAGGCCGTAGGCGTCGATGAGGCGGAGCTTCGCCGCCATACTCCGCGCGTCCTCGAACCACACTTCGTGTACGATTCCGAAACGGTCGGTATAGTGGAAGTAGGGCGACTGCGCGCTCTCGTCGAACTGTATCGCGATGTCGTACTCTATCGCGAGTTGCACGGCTTTCAGGTTGGAGATAGACCGGGCGCGCGTGACGCCCTTCACGAATGGCAGTGCCCAGTCATAGCCGTAATTCGGAATGCCCAGCAGGATTTGCCCGGGTTCGATTTCGGTCACGGCGTAGTTGAGCACGGCGCGGACGTTCGGGAGCGGGGCGACGGCCATCGGGGGCCCCGCCGTGTAGCCCCATTCGTAGGTCATGAGCAGTACGGCGTCGGCGGCGGCACCGATTGCGGCGTAGTCGTGGGCCTCGTAGAGAATCCCGGGCTGGTCGGCGCGGACTTTCGGGGCCAGCGCCGCCCACAGGAATTTCCGTCTCGTGCGGAGTTCGCCGCGCAGACGCGCGAGAAATTCGGCGTAGGCGGGGCCCAAATTCTCCGGAAGGTACTCGAAATCGACATCGACCCCGGCGCTGTTGGTCTCCTCGGCGCGGGCGAGTACGTCCCGGATAAGCCGGGCCTGTACGACGGGGTCCGTCAGGACTAGAGCGCCGCGCGCGGTGTTGAAAGAGCCGTCTTCGGTGAGGGTCGAGAGGTGCAGTAATGTCCGGGTACCGTGGCGGCGGGCGGCGGTTCTCATCGACCAGTCATTTAGTTCCAACAGTCCGCCGTCGGCGCTGATACCGTATGTGAACGGGGCCAGATAGGTCAGATACGGTAACTGTGCGTCGAGCAGTTCCGCGCCGATGTAGGGGTAGGAATAGCCGTTGAAGACGGCGTTGCCAAGGGGGAGTTCGTCGCGGTAGGAAAGTACGAGCGTCTGTCCGGGGTAGAGGTTATCGCGTCCGCCGAGGGGCCAGTTACGCCGCCAGAGGGCGCGCACGGAGAGGCCGTGCCGCGACGCGATACCCGTCAGCGTCTCGCCCTCCCGGACGCGGTGCGTCTGGAGCGGGAAGCGGACGACGAGAGTTTGTCCGACGGCAAGTCTTTGCTGGGTTACGGCGTTGTCGGCGGCGAGGCGTCCGACGTCGACGCCGTACTCCGCCGCGATACCCGGGAGCGTTTCGCCGGGCCGCACTACGTGTATGGTCATGGAATCACCTCGAGACAGACTATGCCGGGCCCCGGGCCCCTATTCGTGAACGGGAAGGAGATTTTGCTATGAAATGTCCGAACTGCGGCCTTGAAACTATGGGGACGGGGGGCGTATGCCACGTATGCGGCGCGCGCTTGACTGTCCCGCGGTCTGGAAATAACTTCTCCCGGGTGGAATACGCGCCCCCCGAGGCCGGGAACGGCAAATACAGCCCCCATGCCGGGAGTACGCCGCCGTGGGCGGGGAACGCGTTCCCGAGGGCCGGACACGGCGGGAAGCGGCCCATATGGAAGAACAACACGGTCATTACGGCGTCGCTGATTCTGCTTTGCGCCGTACTGCTTGCGGGAATCGTGGCGCTGACGCGCCCGGGGAAGTCTCCGGAACCCGCACAGCCCGCGACGCCGACCGTAAGCCCCGGCGAACCCGTCGACACGAACCGCTACAAAGTACAGCAGGCCATCGAGGCCGAACGCGCGCGCAATGGCGGGACGGATTCGGTACCGGCGTCGGGGAACGGCGGCGCGGTGCCGTCGTCCGGAGGCGGTACTTCGTCGCCGTCGTCGGGGAATGGCGGCGCGTCCTCGACAGGAAATGACAGTCCGTCGCCGTCGTCCGGGATTACGCGTACGGGCTACGTTCTGGAGGGAAGCGACAGAAGATATGTACAGCGTTCGGAACTCGCGGGCTTCACGGAGGAGGACTGCCGCCTCGCGCGCAACGAGATTTACGCGCGGCACGGGCGGAAGTTTCAGGATAAGGCGATTCAGGCCTATTTCGACTCCCTCGACTGGTACCGCCCGACGATTGAGGCGGAGGACTTTTCGGAAAATATCCTCAACCGCTACGAGACCGCGAACCGGAACTTAATCGTACAGTACGAGCAGGAGAAGGGCTACCGCTGAAATACGGAAAGAGAAACTTCTTGACAGGGTACGCCCGACGTACCGAATTTCCGGGAGGGACGTTTTATGCTGTTGAGCCTTTTGCGGACGGTCAACGCCTGTTTGACGGATTTCGTTTTGTTCTTTCTTGTCGTCGGCGTCGGGGTATGGTACTCCGTGAAGACCCGGTTCGTACAAGTCCGCTGTTTCGGGGAGGGCGTACGGCGTATCCGGCGGGGCGTCGCGGGATTCGGACGCCGTCATAAGCACGGCATGAGTTCCACGCAGGCGCTTTCTACGGCGCTGGCCGCGCAAATCGGGGCCGGGAATCTCGTCGGCGTCGCGGGGGCTATCCTCTACGGCGGCCCGGGGGCGGTCTTCTGGCTATGGGTCGCGGCGTTCTTCGGCATGGCCACCGCCTACGCCGAAACCGTCCTCGCGCTCCGGACGCGCCCGAAAGCCCGGGAGCGTCACTACCAGGGCGGCCCGGTCTACTACATCTCCGCCGCGTTCGACGGGGAGCGCGGCGAACGCCTCGCGACTTGTTTCGCGTGCGCGGCGGTGCTGTCGCTGGGCTTCTTCGGCCCCATGGTACAGGCCAACGCCGTCGGGCGCGCGTTCCGGGATACGTTCGGCGTCCCGGCGTGGCTGACGGGCCTGTTACTGGCGGGCGTATGCGGGGCGGTATTCCTGGGCGGCTACCGCCGCGTCGCCGCCGTCACGGAAAAGCTCGTCCTGCCCGTGGCCGGACTGTTCCTGTTCGCGGGCGTGGTCGTGCTCCTCGCCCGGATAGCGTATCTCCCCGGGGCGCTGCTGTCCATTTTCCGCTACGCCTTCACGCCGTCGGCGATAATCGGCGGCGGCTACGGGGCCGCGCTCAAAATGGCGATTAGTCAGGGCGTACGGCGGGGCCTCTACTCCAACGAGGCCGGACTGGGCTCCGTCACCCACGCCCACGCACAGGCGAACGTGAGAAGTCCGCACGCGCAGGGCGTCGCGGCGATGATGGGCGTATTCGTCGATACGTTCCTTGTCCTGACGCTCAACGCGTTAGTCATTGTGTCCACGCTCTACGCGAAAGGCGGCCCGCTGGAATCGGGCTACACCGGGCCCGCGCTTCAAACGCTCTCACAGGCGAATCTCACACAGACGGCCTTCGGGTCGGTATTCGGCGGGGGCTTCGGCGGCGTATTCGTGACGCTGTGCCTTACGGTCTTCGCGCTCTCGACGGTGCTGAACTGGAACCTGTTCGGGCGGCTGAACATGATTTACCTGTTCGGGCGCGATTCCAATACGGCCTACACCCTCGCGGCGCTGGTATTCCTGTTTCTGGGCGCGCTGGCCTCTACGGAGTTCGTCTGGGAGCTGGCGGACTTCTTCAACCAGTGGATGGTCATTCCGAACGTGGCGGCGCTCTTCGCCCTGACGGGTACCGTACTCCACGGCGCGCACAATCAGGAGGCGTAACGGTATGGAATTTCACGAAAAGTTAAGGGAACTCAGAAAGCGGAAAGGCCTCACACAAGAACAGCTCGCCGTGGAACTATACGTATCCCGGACGGCGGTTTCCAAATGGGAATCCGGCAGGGGCTACCCGGGAATTGATTCGCTGAAAGCAATCGCAAATTACTTTTCGGTCTCTTTAGATGATTTGCTTTCCGGCGAGGAAGTCCCCGCGCCCGCGCGGGCGGACACGCACAAATTCCGGAACTTGCTTTTCGGCCTGTCGGATTGTTCGATAGCGGCATTCTTATTTTTGCCGTTTTTCGGGCAGAGGAACGGCGGCGCGGTCGAGGCGGTATCGTTGCTCTCCCTGACCGGGAAGGCGTCCTATATAAAGGCTTCTTACCTTGTCATTGTCCTTGGAATCTCGCTTTGCGGCGTGCTGACGCTGGCATTTCAGAATGAAAGCCTGTCCCTGTGGACGGGGAACAGGGACAAAGTATCGCTGTGTCTGAGCTTGGCGGCGACGCTTATCTTTATCATAAGTCCGCAACCCTACGCGGCGACATTCGCCCTGACGCTCCTGTCGGTAAAGGCCATGACGCTGTTGAAATGGGTCTGACACGATTCGTGTCGCGGATGTGACGTGTCGATTCTTGCGCTTTTCGCCCTCTCAGTTAAGATGTCATCAGGCGAAAGCCAATACAGTAAAAGGACGGACAGAAACATGGAGAAACAGAGCAAACAGAAATTCTTATGTGCCGTATGCCTCCTCGCGGCGTTCGTACTCTGGACGCTTGCCGTCACCCGCGTCGACGTACAGGCAATCGGGCCGGAAGGCTCGTCGGTGGGCTTCGCGGCGTTGAATGACGCGTTCCACCACCTGACGGGCGTCCATCTGGCCCTGTACAACCTCACCGACCTGCTGGAAGTCGTGCCGCTGGGTATCGTCGCGGGCTTCGCGGCGCTCGGACTTGTACAGCTTATCCGGCGGAAAAGCCTGCTGAAAGTCGACTACAGTATACTGGTGCTGGGCGGCTTCTACGTACTGGTTTTCGCGGCGTACGTACTCTTCGAGGCGCTCGCGCTCAACTACAGGCCCGTACTGATAGAGGGCGTCTTGGAGGCGTCCTACCCGTCGTCGACGACGTTGCTTGTGCTGTGCGTCATGCCGACGGCGATTCCGGAGTTAAACCGCCGTATCCGCGACGAACGCCTCAAGCGCGGCCTTGCTTGCGTGATTGTCGCCTACACGGCGTTCATGGTGTTGGGGCGTCTGTTGTCCGGCGTACACTGGCTGACGGACATTATCGGCGGGGCGCTGTTGGCCGCCGGACTGGTGATGTTGTACAGCGCCGTCATGTCGCTTCGCGAGGCGTAACACGAATAAAAAGCCTCCCCCGTGAAAACGGGGGAGTTATTTTCACATGTCGCCGCCGCTGACGCGCACCTCCGACACCTCCTGAAAGTCGCCCATGCGCGCGCCGCACCACGGACACGAGCGCGTATCGCGGCCCGCCCAACAGCTCAGGCGTCCGCACCTGCCGCACTGTACGAGATTCGCCGCGCCGCAGTAGGGGCACCCGGGGTAGCCGGCCTCACAGCGCAGAGTGCCCCGTATTTGCGTCTTGTCGTAGCCCTCGGCGTTGGCCTGGCGGGCGCTGACCGGAAAGGCCCAATTACGCCGCCAGTCGCCGTCGGGCGTTCGCTCCGTGCGCATGCCGTACAGCTCCCCGGTACCCGGACACCGCGCCAAAATGACCGTCGCCTCCATCCGCCTCACTCCTTACACGTCCTGCGGAATCCCGCTGTCCTTCTCCGGGACGCCCTCCGCGTTCGACAGCGCCAGCAGTTCCGACAGAATCTGCCGCCGTTCGGCCTTCGTCGCCTGGTATTTCGCGTCGTAGTCGGCGAACGCCCGTTCCGCCTCCTCGAACTCCTGCCGCCGGGCCTTCATATTCCCCTCGCATACGGCTTGCATGCGTTCCCTCTGCCGGATTTCCTCCCCGAGACGCGTCAACTCCTCGCCGTGGTCGCCGGGCGTCTTTTCCAGCGACGCCTTGCTCACCATCAGGAACGCGAGCTCCTCGTGGTACATGGAATACTCCTCTTTGACCAGTTCCAGACGGCTCCGCGCCTCCTCCACACGCTTCGAGAGGATTCCGTGTTTCCGCGCGCCGCTCCGGAGTTCGTCGCCCTTCCAGAACAGCCCTTCCTCGAGGCCGTAGCGGCGTACGTCCACCCGCCAGGCGTCGGCGAGACGCGACAGCGCCTCCGGGCGCACAATCCCCGCGACGGACACGTCGTCCCAACTGCCGCCGTAGCCGTACTGCCCCCGCGCGCTGAACCCGGGGAGCGTCTCCGACAGGTACTCCGACAGCGTTTCGGGCGTGCGTTGCGCCGCCTCACAGTTTAGCGCCTTGTAGAAGGTGTG
>CAMHBH010000005.1 GCA_946183175.1 uncultured Oscillibacter sp. | reverse complement strand
ATTCCTGCTCGGCGCTGTCGATGGCCTGCTCGACCATTTCCACGTCTTTCGGGGTCTCGGTCTTGGGGAGGCGGATAGAGTCACAGCCGCCCGCAATCGCACAGCGGATATCCTCGCGCCACAGGCTTGTGTCAAGGCCGTTGATACGCACGACTTTCTCCACGCCTCTGTAGTCGATTTCCTGCAAGGCGTGGTAGAGGGAATAGCGCGCGGCGTCCTTCTCCTTTTCGGCTACGGCGTCCTCCAAGTCCAGCATGATGGAATCCGGCTGGTAGATGTAGGGGTCTTTGATGAGCCCGGGCTTCTGGCAGTTCAGGAACATCATAGTGCGGCGTAACCGCTTCTTGTTCGGGTTGTTCACCGGATGACACCTCCCCACGGAAGATAGCCCTTGAAGTCACTGCTGCGGTAGCAGGCGCACTCCACGCGGGCCTTAATCGTACAGTCCAGCGCGCCCTTGTCGACCATGCGCAGTTTCACGTTCTTGACGCCGAGGCGTTCCAGCGTCTCGAACGTGACTTTCCGAATCTGGTAGCCGTACTGCCGGATAACCGCGCTTTCAAGCTCGAACTCGATGCCGTTGGTGCCCGGTTCCACCGTCACCATACAGTCACTCGATTCCAGCGTCCCCGCCACGGCGGGCTTTTTGATTTCCACTCTGAAACTCCTCCTCGTTGTCCGTTCCCGGAGATTCCGCGCGGAATCCCCGGGAGAAGGGAAATGACTGTTCTACAGCCTCACAGGGTCATAACGCCGATGATAACCGCGAAAATCATGCAGATGATGGAGAATGCCCACACGTACAGGAAACTCGCCTTGATATGGTCTTTGATGTCCACGTCCGCGAGGCCGACGCCCAGCAGAGTAGCGGGTACCATGGGGCTGATGAACGTGGCGCAGTTGCGGCAGACGACCATCGCGACGGCGACCGGGAGCGCCGCGACGCCGTAGCCCGCGCCGATTGCAATCATAATGGGGAGCATGCCGTAGAAATAGCTGTCGGTGTCGAACGCGAGCGCCAGCGGCACCGACAGAATGCCGATAACGATGGGCAAATGCTGTCCGAGGAAGTCGGGCAACACCATTTTAATGAGATTGGCCATACAGGTCACGACGCTGATAATCTCCATTTCGGTACCGGGTTTCGCGATGACGGCCTTGCCATCGACGCTGAAGCCGTAGACGAGAATGCCCATGAGTACCGCCGCGCCCATGAGGGTAGAGCACATCATAAGGGCGGGGGCGGCGTGGAGGTTGATAATCTTCTTATGCATATTGGCGGTAAAGCCGTAGTTGATGAACAGCCCCGCCGCGACGCCCAGCATGAACGGGAAGTAGCTCGGGAACTGGTCCCAGACTAACAGGGCAATGACGCCGACCGTCAGGCAGAGGTTGACCGCGAACAGTTTCGGGCGCGCGAGTTCGTTTTTCTGCGCGGCGTCCTCGGCGGACGCTTCCAGCGCGATGTCGCCCTCTTCCTGCGCGAGGCGTCCGTGGAGGCCCGCGCCGCGCTGTTGCTCCTGTACGCCCGCCAGGTACGCGTGCGCGAGGCACAGCAACACGCCGAAGCCCTGAATGGGGAGGAGGGTATGCCAGAGCTCTCCGGCCTCGATTCCCAGGACGCTTGCGGCGCGGGAAGTCGGGCCAGACCACGGCATGAGGTTCAGGACGCCCATGGCGAGGACGGCGCAACGAAGAAGGGTTGTCGGGCGCATGTGCATTTTCTTGTAGACGGGGAGCATGGACGGGACGACGATACAGAACGTGGACGCGCCGCCGCCGTCGAGGTGTCCGATAAGGGCGATGACCGTCGTCATGATGGTGACGCCGATGACGTTGTCGCCGACGAGCTTCATGAGCTTGTCAATGATAACGTCGAACATGCCGGCGTCGGTCATAATGCCGAAGAACAGCACGCTGAACACGAACAGGGCCGCGGTGGGGCCCGTACTGCCGAAGCCGCCCTTGATAAGGTCGCCTATCTGGTCGATTTTGTAGTACCCGCCGAGGACGAGCACCACCGCCAGAACAGCGGGGTAGACGATAAACGCGATGCTGGGGAGTGTTCTGCTCTGGAACAGCGTCGCCACAATGGCCACAATGCACACAAAGCCGAGCAGTCCGACGACAACTTCACTCATGGAATACCAACCTCCTTTTTTCCTTACGCATTGGGTTTGATACGGATTGCCTGTAAGCGCTATGTACCTCCTTCCCCTCCCGAAAGTCACGGGCGCGCTCACTTCTTTATCATACCATTGCGATTCGCGCGCCGCAAGCAAAATTTCGCGCCCTGTTTACAAATTTTGCCCTTATTTTTGGGCACTTTGTTCACACCCGGCGCAAGTTATACTTTCGCGCGCGGGCGCATAGAATGGGAAAAACCCTCGGGGAGTGTTGCAGTGTGAAGGGAAACATGGAGGAGCGCGCCGAACGCCTCGCGCTGTACATCATAGAGAACCGGGCGACCGTCCGCGCCGCCGCGAAGAAGTTCCGCGTCAGCAAGTCCACTGTACATAAGGATATCTCACAGCGTCTGCCGCAGTTCAACCGCGGCCTGTACCTGCAGGCCCGGGAGGTGCTGGACATCAACAAGGCCCAGCGGCACATACGCGGGGGCATTGCCACGCGGCGCAAGTACCGGGGTGTGTAGGAAATGACCAGACGAACCGCGTCGCGGGGCGCGAAATTTGGCTTGTATTTTGCCGGGACAGGGTATATAATGTCGCTTATGTCCTAAGGAAGCGAAGCCGTGACAGGGACAGTCACGGAGGAGGAAATGCCTATGCCCGGAAATACGGAACGCGCGCCGCGCAAGCGGCCCTCTCATAAAGGTATGCAGTACAGCCGCGAGTACGCGGTGGAGTGGAGGCCGCGCAAACGTACTCCGGAGCGGGACAAGCGCGGCACGGAATCGGCGACACACAAACGCGCCACGGAAGCGGCGCCGCGCAAGCGTTCGACGGAACCGACACGCGGACGCGCGGCGGAATCCAAGCCCCGCAAGCGCGCCACGGAAGCGGCAACCCGCAAACGTTCGACGGAAACGACACGCGGACGCGCGGCGGAATCCAAGCCCCGCAAGCGCGCCACGGAAGCGGCAACCCGCAAACGTTCGACGGAGCAGACACGCCGCCGCGCGGCGAAATCGACGCCCCGCAAGCGCGCCACGGAAGCGGCAACCCGTAAGCGTACCACGGAGACGCCGCGCCGCCGCCGCGCACGCCGGACAGGCCCCGGAAGTCTGCTCTCCCGTATGGCGATAGTCGTCTTGCTTCTCCTCGCCCTCGGCAAAATCGGCGACAGACTGGTTTTCCAGGAATTGCAAGTCGTGCACCCCGACCAGACCACCGCCGCCGACGTGCCCCCGCTGGAGGGGGGCATAGCGCAGGTCTCCGACCACATCGCCGCCGCCGCGCCCGACCGCGCCGCCCAGTCCGACCGCAAGGACGGCTTTTACAACATCCTCCTCGCGGGCGTCGACGACCACAACGGCGGAAGCGATACCGTGATTTTAATGTCCGTCGACTCGAAACAGCACCGCGTGTTCGGCGTGAGTATCCCGCGCGACACGAAAGCCATCGTCAACGGCAGGCCCTATAAGATGAACGCCGCCTACAAAATCGGCGGTATGCCGCTCCTCGCGCGCACGATTTCGGAGCAGATGTCGATTCCCGTCGATTACACGGTCGAAATCGACCTCGCCGGATTCGCGGCGGTCATCGACGCTATCGGCGGCGTTGACTTTGAAGTCCCGCTCGATATGGACTACGAAGACCCCGCGCAGAATCTCGAAATCCACGTCGCGAAGGGCCTACAGCACCTCGACGGCCAAACCGCCCTGAAAGTCGTGCGCTTCCGCCACAACAGCGACGGCTCCGGCTACGGCGACGAGGATTTGGGCCGTATCCGTACCCAGCAGAATTTCCTCAAGGCCGCCGCCAAGCGCCTACTCTCTCTGAACTCCCTGACGAAATTGGACGATATGGCGCGGATTTTCCAGAAGTACGTCAAAACTGACCTTACACTCCTGAATCTGGCGTGGCTGGGCCGGGAGGGCTTACAGGCCGGGGCGGACGGTATCCAGTTCGCGACGCTCCCCGGGACGTGGAAAAGCCCCTACATCTACACCGACGCCGAAAAGGCCCTCGCGATTATCAACGAACACCTCAACCCCTGGCAGGAAGACCGGACTTTAGACGACCTGAAATTCCCGGCCTAAGCGCGAAAGACGCCCGCCCCGTGAAAGTACGGGGCGGGCGTCTTTCGTTCATCCGAATGGACGGGCACTCAGTCGCCCGGGACGATAGCGCTATTGGGGCAGGTATCGGCGCAGGAACCGCAGTCAAGGCAGGAGCCGGCGTCGATGACGTACTGACCGTCGCCCTCGCTGATAGCGCCAGCCGGGCAAACGTCCGCGCAGGAACCGCAACTCACACAAGCGGATGTAATCTGATAAGCCATGGGAACACCTCCAATGTTTAATGAAGGCATTATAGCATACCTTCCGGAAATTGCAAGAGGGAAATGCAAAAATTTGCAACCAAATTTTCGTGAAAAACCTAGGAAAAACGTCAAAAAGTTAGTTTGTTGTAACTAACCAAGGCGTTTTGCGGGTCTCCCGTATCCACGGAAAGAGCCGCCTCAACGCTTCCAAGATTTCCGGTTGCGGTTTCCCTTGCCATGTGCTATAATCAGCACACTTTGAGAGGAAAGCGGGGCCCCTATGCCTGTTTCGTATTTCGTCACGCGCGGCGTCGTACTCCGCGAGACCGTCACGCGCGAGACCGACAAAATTCTGACGCTTCTGACGGAGGAGCGCGGCAGAACTCCGGTGATTGTACGCGGGGCGCGGCGGAAGAATAGCCGATTCGCGGCGGCGGCCCAGCCGCTTGCGTGGTCGGAATGGACGCTCTACCAGCGCGGCAACTGGTACTACGCCAGGGAGGCCGACACGCTCGAATTGTTCTCCGGCCTCCGTGGGAATCTGGAAGCGCTCTCGTTGGGATTCTATTTCGCCGAACTCGCGGAGGCCGTCGCGGTGGAGGACAGCCCGCCGGGGGAACTCTTGCGGCACCTGCTCAACGGCCTCTACACGCTCTCGACGCTCTCGCGGCCTTTGCCGTTAGTCAAGGCGGCCTTTGAACTGAAATTCCTGTGCGTGGCGGGCTTCGCGCCGCTGGCCGATTCCTGCGCCCGTTGCGGGCGTAGCGACCCGGCGTCGCCCGTGCTCGACCCCGTGCGCGGCGTCGTCTACTGCCGCGACTGCGCCCCGGGGGCGTCCGCGCCGCTGTGCCCCGATTCGCTCGCGGCGTTGCGCCACGTCGTCTACGGCGACGAAAAGCGCCTCTACTCCTTCCGCCTCGCGCCCGCGCCCCTACAGCGCTTCTCCGACGCCGCGGAGCGGTTCTTATTCGCCCAGATGGAGCGCCGCTTCCGCACCCTCGAATTTTACAAGAGCCTCGCGCCGGGATGACGGATTTCATTTTCGGGCCGTACCGGGCGCGCGTACTACTATTCTTTTCCCGACAGGAGAATCAAGTATGAGTGAACTTGTCGAAAAATCTGTCCGCACTCTGGAACT
This sequence comes from uncultured Oscillibacter sp., assembly GCA_946183175.1. GTDB lineage: Bacteria > Bacillota > Clostridia > Oscillospirales > Oscillospiraceae > Oscillibacter. Next base: position 25,049 of record CAMHBH010000005.1, on the reverse strand, counting down.
CCCCCGCGTACTGGAATTGCTTTCCGAACAGGCCGTGAGCGCCGAGGCGAAAGAACGTTGCCTCCGCGTGCGCCCGGAGACCGAGCGGGAGGACGTGGAACGCCTTCTCAACGAGACCGACGCCGCCCGCGCCATGATTGGACAGCATGGAAGCCCGTCGTTTTCGGGGGTGAAGCCCGTCGCGGAGGCGTTAGACCGCGCCGAGCGCGGCGGCGCGCTGAATCTGCACGAACTGCTCACCGTCGCGGGCGTACTGACCGCCGCGCGCCGTACCCGCGAATACTTCCCCGACGAACAGCGGGAGCGGACGGCCCTCGACACGTTTTTCCTGTCGTTGCGCGGCAACCGCTTTCTGGAGGAGAAAATACGCCGCTGTATCCCCGACGAGGAGACCGTGTCGGACGCCGCCAGCCCCGAACTCGCCGACATCCGGCGTCACATGAGAATGGCGCAGTCGAAAAGCCGCCAGATTCTGCAAAAAATCATCACGTCGCCCAGCTACGCCAGAATCTTACAGGAATCGATTATCACCCAGCGCGACGGGCGGTTTGTCGTACCCGTCAAGGCCGAACAGCGCGCCGCGCTCCCCGGACTGGTGCACGACATTTCCTCCTCCGGCGCGACGGTGTTCGTAGAGCCCATGGGCGTCGTACAGGCCAATAACGAACTTATCGAGCTACAGGCCAAGGAACAGAAAGAAATTGACCGTATTCTCGCGGAACTGTCGAACGACGCCGCCGCCCACCGCCGCGACATCGAGGACGATTACAATACGCTCGTCAGATTAGACCTGATTTTCGCGCGCGGACAGCTCTCGTACAAAATGGACGCCGTGCGGCCCGTCCTGCGCCGCGACGGGGCCATACACCTCCGCAAGGCCCGCCACCCGCTACTTGACCCCAAATCCGCCGTGCCCATCGACCTGTCCCTCGGCGAAGAGTTCGACACGCTGGTTATCACGGGCCCGAATACGGGCGGCAAGACCGTCAGCCTGAAAACCCTCGGACTGCTCACGCTTATGGCCCAGTGCGGCTTGCACATCCCCGCCGGGGACGGGAGTATTTTGTCGGTGTACGAACGGGTTCTCGCCGACATCGGCGACGAACAGAGTATCGAACAAAGTTTGTCGACGTTCTCGGCGCACATGACGAATATCGTCTCGATTCTGCGGGAGGCCGATTCCCGGAGCCTGTTGCTGTTCGACGAACTCGGCGCGGGTACCGACCCCGTAGAGGGGGCCGCGCTGGCAATCGCGGTCATTCAACACGTCCGGGCGCTCGGGGCGAAGTCCGCCGCCACGACCCACTACGCGGAGTTGAAGACGTTCGCCATGACCACGGCGGGCGTGGAGAACGCGTCGTGCGAATTCGACGTGGAGACGCTCGCGCCGACGTACCGCCTGATAATCGGCATACCGGGGAAGTCGAACGCGTTCGCAATCTCGCGGCGTCTGGGACTGCCGGAGGAGATTATCGCCGACGCGCAGGCGCAAATGAGCGGCGACAGTCTGCGCTTTGAGGACATTCTGACGCAATTGGAGGAAAAGCGGCAGGCGCTGGAGCGCCGGGAGACGGAAGCGGATAGACTTTACAGACAGCGCGAGGAGGACGCGAAGAAAGCGCGGGAGTTCCGGGAGCAGATGGAGCGGGCGAAGGAACACGCGCGGAGCCGTGGGGAGGCGGAGGCGAAGCGGATACTCAAAGACGCGCGGAGCGCCGCCGACGGGGTTTTCGCCGAATTGGACGCCCTGCGCAAGGCGCACGAGCGGGCCCTACTCGAACGCGGGCCGGTCGTCGATTCCAACGAGGCGCGTACGGAGTTACGGCGGAAGCTCAACGAGGCGGAGGAGGCGTTATCGCACCCCGACCCGCGACAGGAACCGATTCCGAAGCCCAGCCGGCCCATACGGGCGGGAGACCTTGTGGAGATTCCCGGCGTACGCACCCCGGCGGAAGTCGTCAGCGTCGACGGGCAGACATTACGCCTGAAGGCGGGCCCCGTCAATATGAAGGTGAAAGCGTCGGAAGTACGCCTCATCGAAGGCCCGGAGCGCGCCGCCCTGCAACAGCCCACGCGTAAAAAACGCGGCGCGGCGTCGGTATCCGCGCCGAAAGGGGGCGTGTCGGTCTCGTTACGCTCCGCCGCACAGCGCGAACTCGATATACGCGGTATGGAGACCATAGAGGCCGAAAGCGTCGTGGAAAACTTCCTGTCCGGGGCCGTCATGGGACATTTGGAAACCGTAGTCATTATCCACGGCAAGGGCACGGGGGCCCTGCGGAAAGCCGTACACGCCATCCTGAAACGTAACAAGGCGGTCAAGAGCTACCGTCTGGGCGTGTACGGCGAGGGCGAGGACGGCGTGACGGTCGTCACCCTGAAAAAGTAAACGGAAAAGTCTCCCCGGACGGCGGGGGACACAAAGACCGGAGACGCGGGAAACGTCTCCGGTTCTGTTTGCGTATGGGATGGCGTCAGGCGCGGTCTACGCCGCCGTGGCCGTTCGGGGACTGCCTGACAGGCGGGCGTTCCGCGCCGGGGCCGCGCGACACCCCGGACAACCATTCGGAGGCATTATAGCACAAAAAAAAATGGAAAGCAAGTATTTACTTTTCAAATTTTGGATGTTATGATAGGAGTATCAATTTACGAGGAGGCATTTCCATGAGTGAACTGAAAGGGGCCTGTATCGTCGGCCAGTCCGGCGGCCCTACGTCCGTCATCAATGCCAGCGTGTACGGCGTCATCGACGCCGCCCTGAAAAGCCCCTGCGTGACGCGCGTCTTCGGCGCGGAGCACGGTATCATGGGCGTACTCAACGACCGCCTGTTCGACATGGCCGAGGAGGACCCCAAGGAGCTCGAACTGCTCAAGTACACCCCCTCTTCCGCGCTGGGCTCCTGCCGCCACAAGATGGCCGACCCCGACGTTGACGACACCGAGTACAAGCGCATTCTGGAAATCTTCAAAAAGTACGATGTCCGCTACTTCTTCTACAACGGCGGCAACGACTCCATGGACACCTGCAACAAGATTTCCAAGTATATGCAGAAAGTCGGCTACGAGTGCCGCGTAATGGGCGTGCCCAAGACCATCGACAACGACCTGTTCGGAACCGACCACTGCCCGGGCTTCGCGTCCGCCGCGAAGTATATCGCCACGTCCTGCATGGAGGTCTACCAGGACGCCCGCGTGTACGATACCGGAATCGTGTGCATTGTGGAAATCATGGGCCGCCACGCCGGATGGCTCGCCGCCGCCGCCGCCCTCGCCACGTACAAGGGCGCCGGCCCCGACCTGATTTACCTGCCGGAAGTCGACTTCGATATGGAACAGTTCCTCACCGACGTGGAGCGTATCTACAAGGCCAACGGGAATTGCCTGGTAGCCGTCTCCGAGGGCATCCACTACGCCGACGGACGTTTCGTCTCCGAGGCGAAAACCTCCGCCACCGACGGTTTCGGACACGCCCAACTGGGCGGCCTCGCGGCCCTGCTGGCCAACGCCGCCAAAGAGCGTACCGGCGCGAAAGTGCGCGGTATCGAACTCAGCCTGTTACAGCGCTGCGGCGCGCATTTGGCCTCCAAGACCGACATCGAGGAATCCTATATGTCCGGCTCCGAGGCGGTCAAGAACGCCGTCGCGGGCGTCACGGACAAGATGGTAGGTTTCGAATGCACGCGCGAGGGCGGAAAGTACACCTGCAAGCCCAAGCTCCTCAACCTCACCGACGTGGCCAATACCGAGAAGAAAGTCCCGCTGGAGTGGATTAACAAGACCCACGACGGCATTGAGCAGGGCTTCATCGACTACGCCCTGCCCCTGATTCAGGGCGAACCCGATTTGCCGAAGGAAGATTCGCTTCCGCGTTTCGCCCGCCTCAAGAAAGTTCTCGTCAAGTAATCCGGCCCGACAGCCGCGCCCTCCCCGCAACGGGGAGGGCGGTTTTGCCGCCGCGGAAAACTCTTTGCGCCGCGTTTTCCAAAAATTGCGTGACATACGCCGCGAGGTTTGCTATAATGGCGACTGGAGAACCGCCGGAACCCCGGCGAATGACTACTTGCGGGAGGAACTGCACATGTACGAAACTATCCGTTACGAGAAAAGCGAGGGAATCGGGGTTGTGACCATCAGCCGCCCGAAGGCGTTGAACGCGCTCAACGCCGCCGTCGTCGGCGAACTCGAACAGGTGCTGACCGAAATCGAACAGGACGCCGAACTCCGCGCGCTGATTATCACGGGCGAAGGCCGCTCGTTCGTCGCGGGCGCCGACATCGGCGAACAGTGCCCGATGGACATCGCGCAGGGCCGCAAGTGGGGACAGCGCGGAAGCGCCGTCATGCGGCGTATCGAAAAGCTCGAAATCCCCACGATTGCGGCTGTCAACGGGTTCGCGCTGGGCGGCGGGTGCGAACTGGCTATGTCGTGTGACATTATCCTCGCGGCGCTCCCGAACGCCGAGGGCAAGGGCGGCGCGAAGTTCGGACAGCCGGAAGTCGGGCTCGGAATCACGCCGGGCTTTTCGGGCACACAGCGCCTGCCGCGCCGGGTAGGTGCGTCGAAGGCCAAGGAGCTCATTTTCTCCGGCAAGATGATTGGCCCCGAGGAGGCTATGCGAATCGGCCTTGTCAACGCCGTCTACGCCCCGGAGGAACTCATGCCCGGCGCGCTGGACATGGCGAAGTCGTTCGCGGCGAACGCCCCGATTGCCGTCAAGTACAGCAAGGCCTGTATCGACCGCGGTATGCAGATGGACATCGACGACGGAATCGCGCTGGAAAACGAACTGTTTGCCATGTGTTTCGCCACGGAAGACCAAAAGGAAGGCATGGGCGCGTTTTTGGAGAAGCGCAAGGAAAAGCACTTTAAGAACCGCTGAGCGGATGTTTTGCCCGTGTAAAACCGCATAGGTCGTAATAAAACGGCGCGTCGGATTCCCGGCGCGCCGTTTTTACTCTCTGCCAAGAAGCCAGTCCACGGAAACGGACAGAATATCCGCAAGCGCGTTTAACTCTATATCGGAAACAGGGCGTTTCTGTCCTTCCAGAAGCGAAAGCGCGGGAACACTGATTGCAATCCCCGCTACTTGCAACTTTGCCAGCAAGTCAACTTGTTTCATGCCGAGACGCAGGCGCGCTTCCGTTACACGCGCCCCTATCAGATTCCGGTTTCCCAATTCAAGTTTCCGTGTCCGCATATTCCAGCCCCCCTAATTTTTGCAGTATATGCAAAAAAAAGGTTGCTAAATTTGGCAATACCAAATATAATAAATTTTGTATTCCTAAATTTAAGGGGCGGCACACTATGAAATCATGCTTCTTTATCGGGCACCGGGACGCGCCGGATTCCCTGACGGGCAAACTGGACGAGGCCATAGAACGGCATATTGCGGAGTTCGGCGTGCGCGCGTTCGCGGTCGGCAACTACGGAAAGTTCGACCGGATGAGCCAGCGGGCGCTCCTACGCGCAAAAAAACGCCACCCGGACATTTTCATCCAGATGGCGATTCCCTATCACCCCGCGCTCGTGCGCGTGGGACTGCCGGAAGGATTTGACGGCGTTTATTTCCCGGAAGGACAGGAAAACGTTCCGCGTCGGGCCGCGATTCCGCGCCTGAACAGGGCGCTGGTCAACGAATCCGACTTCCTGATAGCCTACGTCCGGTTCGTTTCGGGCGGCGCTTACAGGGTACTGGAATACGCCGAAAGACGTGAAAAGCGCGGACTGCTCCGCGTCACCCTGTTGCGGGAATAAAGCCGCCGGGGCCTGTACGGTTCCGGCGGTTTACGCTTACGCGAAATGTTTCGCGGTTTCGAGGGCAAGTCTCATCATGTCATGGAAGGATTCCTGCCGTTCGGCGGCGGGGAGGGCCTCCCCGGTGAAAATGTGGTCGGATACGGTCAGAATCGCGAGGGCCTGTTTGTGGAGGGCCTGCGCCGTCCAGTAGAGGCCGGCGCTCTCCATTTCGACGCCCATGATATCGAATCTTCTACAGGCCTGGTGTACGGCGTCGCTGTCGCCGTAGAAGACATCGGAGGAGAAGACCTGCCCGACCTGTACGGGGAGGCCGAGTTCCCTGGCGGTTTCGGCGGCCCTGCTCAACAGCGCCCACGACGCCGCCGGGGTAAACTGTCCGGGGAAGCGGTACTGCGCGGCGAAATTGGAGTCGGTGGAGGCGGCGAGGGCGAGAATCACGTCGCGGAGGTGGGTATTTTCGCCGACGCCGCCCGCCGAGCCAATGCGGATAATGGATTCCACGCCGTAGAAGGAGTAGAGCTCGTAGGCGTAGAGGCTGACGGACGGAATGCCCATGCCGTGGCCCATGACGGAAATCCGCTGTCCCTGATACGTCCCGGTGAAGCCGAACATATTCCGCACGCGGTTGAAACAGACGGGGTTTTCGAGGTAGTGTTCGGCGACGTACTGCGCCCGCAAGGGGTCGCCGGGCATGAGTACGACTTTGGCGATGTCGCCGGCCTTGGCCTCGTTATGGGGGGTAGGTACTGACATGAAAAACGCTTCCTTTCTGTCGTTCTGTAGTCCCGTGTCAGACGTGTACGATATAGTCTTTCTTGCGTGCCTTGGGGGCGGGGAGTTCGGACGCCGGATAGCCCAGCGCGCATATCGCGACGCCCCGGTAGTTCGCCGGGAGATTCCACTTTGCAAGCATAGCCTTCCCGTCGGCGCGGTCGAAGTATTCGATAGCGCGGTTAATCCAGCACGAGCCCGCCCCGACCGCGTGCGCCGCTAACATGAGATTCCCCATGACAAGCGAGCCGTCCTGTAGCCAGTTGGGGGTGTCGCCGTCGGCGAGTACGGCGACGATGTCGGGCGCTCCGTAGAAGGGGTCGATTTCCGGACGGCCCCAGATTTCCGCGTTGGCCTTGCGGAGCGCTTCCACGTCGCCGGGGTCGTCTACGACCACGATTCGCGCGCTCTGTCCGTTTTTCGCGGAGGCGGCCCAAGTCCCGGCGTCTAGAATCGCTTCCAAGTCCGGCGCGCTCAGGCGTTCGGGCCGGAACTTCCGCACGCTCCGCCGCTCCCGGATTGCCCGTAAGACCTCGTTTTCATTCGCCATAGTACCCCGCTCCTTTCCTGATACGCGACAGTTTACACAATTTCGGGCGTCCTGTCAATGCCAAGGCGCGGAAAGTGTCGCCGGCGATTCCTAAAACCGCGCTTGACAAATCATCCCATATGGCCTATGATAAGAATACAGACCCGGCGATATCACACTTGAAAGGGGCACTGTCACATGAAGAAACTCGTATTGGTGCGGCACGGAGAGAGCGAGTGGAACAAGCTGAACCTGTTCACGGGCTGGTACGACGTAGACCTGAGCGAGAAGGGACACCAGGAAGCCATTGAGGGCGGCGAGGTTCTCAAGAAGGAAGGCTACGATTTCGATGTCTGCTACACGTCCTACCTGAAGCGCGCCATTCACACGCTCAACCACGTCCTCGACGCCATGGACCGTAACTGGCTGCCGGTCGTCAAGAGCTGGAAGCTCAACGAGCGCCACTACGGCGCGTTGCAGGGCATGAACAAGTCCGAGACCGCCGAGAAATACGGGGAAGACCAGGTGAAAATCTGGCGCCGCTCCTTCGACATCAAGCCCCCCGCGCTGGAGGAGAGCGACGACCGCAACCCCGCCAAAGACCCGATGTACCGCGGCGTAGACCCCAAGGAACTCCCCCTCAACGAGAGCCTGGAGACGACCATCGCGCGCGTCATCCCCTACTTCGAGAACGTAATCAAGAAGGACATGGAGGCGGGCAAGCGCGTCATCATCGCCGCCCACGGGAATTCCCTCCGCGCCCTGTCGATGTACTTCGAGAACATGACCAAGGAGCAGATTCTGGAATTTAACATCCCGACGGCGGTGCCCCTGGTCTACGAGTTCGACGACGATTTCAAGTTCATCCGGAGATACTACCTCGGCGACCAGGACGCGATTGCCGCGAAAATGCAGGCCGTCGCCAACCAGGGCAAGAAGAAGTAAGCGCGGATTGTTTCGCCTCCCCCGTTGACACGGGGGAGGCTTTTTGCCTTGCCTCCCCGGCGCGCAGGCCGCTTCTTTTCAGGATTTTGCGCACGCGTCGCACAGTTTTTCCGTCTCCTCCGCGATTTCCTCCGGCTTCCACAAATCCACGAGCCGGATTTGTACCCGGTTTCCGTTGCGGGAAGTCAGGGACACGGCGCGGTTCTCCGCGCCGGGGTACAGCAGAGCGCTCCAGGGAACCCCGTACTCCCGCTGATAGGCCAGGGCCTGGTAGATGTCGCCCTGTGACACATCGCGGAGAAGCGTACCCGAAAGGCGTTTCCACTTGGTGTCGAGCACCGTCACGGGCTGACCGTTTTTGTCGACAATGACCAAATCCGGGCGCAACTGGAATTGGTCGGAGGGCGTGTCAAAGAGCCAGTGTCCGGTATCCTGTGCGCGGAGGGCGTACTTCCCGGCGTCCAGGTACCGCCGGAGGCAGGCCGCCACGTAGCGCTCAAAAACGGTCTGCATGGGGAACAGCAACGCCAGGGCGGTTTCCTCCCCGCGCAGGTTCGCGAAGCTCCTGCCGGACAGGAAAACCCGGCACCAGTCCAGCACGGGCCCGTAGCACTCCCAGGGACGCCCGCGCGAACAGCGGGGAAAGTCCCGTTGCGGATTGGGCGACTCCGGCACCGTGCCCATGACGGCGAGCAGAGTTTGTAAGTCGCGGCTTACGGCGGGCGCGCGGGAGAAACGGCGTAAGCGTCGGAGCGTCGTTTTTATGATACGGTTTTCGGGGCAGTCCGGGCTGAAGAGGTCGCGTTCGGAGTAGAGGCGCTCCTGGTGGGCGGAATTGGCGCGGATATGCGCGGCAAAGAGCAGTTTCCCGCGCAGGCACGGCGCGTTTTCCTCCACGGTCGTGTAGCCGGACTTGAAGCCGCGCCGCGCAATCCGCCGCACCTCCCGCAGGAACATTTGGACGAACAGCTCCAAAAGCGGAATCCGGGCGGCGTCGATGTGCGCGGCGTCGAAGGTCTTGAACGGGACTTCCCCGGCGATTTGGAGCATGCGCAGGAGCAATTTCCGCTCGTCGGCGATTGCGCCGGAAGTTTTCGGGAGAATTTCAATCTCCGTTCCGTCCCTCGTCGCCACGATTCCCACGTAATTCCGCGCCGTGATAACCTTCCCAATCCGCGCCCGCGCCCCCAGCGACATGAACTCCATCGGTCGGGCGCGGTCGTCCTCCGCGCGGTTGAGCAGAATCATCCGCTCCAACTGGTCGAACGTCTTTTCGGGCAGGGGCTGGAGGCCGGAAATGTTCGTCTCCACGCCCCGCGTAAAGCCCTCGTATTCCCGCGTTGTATAGCGCCGCGTCATGTCACAAGTCCCGGTAGGCCCGGATGTCCGTCAGGGTCTCCGGGTTCAGGCGGCAGGCGGCGTTCAATGGAAAATCCGGATTTGTGCCGAACAATTCCGCCGCGTCCGGCTCCTCCGCCGCGAAGAATTGCGGCCCGCCCGTCTGTTTCCGTTTCTCGTCGCCGAGAACCAGACGGATTTTTTCGTAGTCGTCGTAGAAGTACTCCTGCAAAAGGGGAATCACGCTGTCCCGGAAGACCGCGCCGAGGCGCTCGACAGTCGGGGTTTCCCGCAGGGGCAGGAACCACGCGTGCCCGAGGGTATGTTCCCGGTCGTACAGGGCCTCAAGGCGGCGGTTGAGCGTATCCAGAATCCCGGACACGGGCACGCCGTCCACCTCGATTCCGTCCAGCACGGAGGAATCGGGCATCATCTCCCGGAACCGGAACCGACGCCGCAGGGCGGTATCCAGCAGGGCGATGGAGCGGTCGGCGGTGTTCATGGTGCCCAGAATCCAGACGTTGTCGGGGACGGCAAATTCGCTCTGCGAACAGGGCAGTTTGACCGGGACACATTCCGGTTTTCCTTTGCGCTTCTCCGTCTCAATCAGGGTAATCAGCTCGCCGAATATCTTGGAGATGTTGCCGCGGTTGATTTCGTCGATGATGAAGACGCGCGGCGGGGCGGGGGTATTCGTGCCGAGCAGGGCGCGCAGAACCCCGGCCACATGGGCGGGGGTGGTCTTGAGCCTGTAGACGGTAGCCGCGGCCAATTCCTTTTCCAGGGCGAACCGCGCAGATTTCAAGTCCAGTCCCCTCGCCAGCCACTTGACGTTCCGGAAGCGCTTCATATGCGGAAAGTCGGGGCCCCACTCGGCCTCGCCCGTGATGACGCCAATGGCGTCAAAGGAGTTCACGGAGGCGCAGGAGAGCACAATATCGCCGGGTTGCATGACGTTGTAGAAGGCGTTCAGGATAGCTTTTCCGCCGTGCTTGAACTCCGTCTCTCCGCTGAGGTCTTCCCCGTACTCGTCCCAGCCAATGCGGATGTACCCGTTCTTCATGCAGTCCGTTTTGATGGGATTCTCTCCGGCCCCGCCCAGCGAGACTTTCCAGACGGTGGAATGGGCGGAGAAACCGTAATCGCCCCCGGTGTCGCCGTCGGGGGCGCGCTCCGCCCGTTCGCAGAACTCCTTGAAGACGCCGTTTTGCACCTTGTAGGACAGTCCGGCGACTTTCTCCCCAGCGTTGGGGGCCACCGGGCGGATTCCCTCTATGAAGTCCTCGTAGCCGTAGGACTGGTGGAACGTCACAAACGCGATTTGCCCCGCCTCCCGGTACGACTGGAAGCGGGCCAGTACGTCGCCGTGGGGTTCCGCGCGTATCTTCTCAAGGGGCGTCCCCTCGATGATGGCCACCGCGTAATTGACCGTATGGTAGGTTTTCCCGGTACCCGGCGGGCCGTACAGAATCGTATTCTTGCCGATTTCGTTCATATGCGAATCCTTCTCCTCTTCCGAATCGCGCAAACTTTCCAGGGCCTCCGACAGTTCCTCCCGCAGTTTCCACGAGTACGCCCCCGGCTGACTTCCCGGCGCCCTCCTGCCAACAAACAGTACGGGCCAGTACGTTCTCTCGCCGTCGTCGTGTGCGGCTACCGGACAGCCCGTCTGCTTATGGACGGCCCGCGCAAGGCTCGCCATATTGCTGTTGTAATAGTTCGCGCTTTTGCCGAAGCGCTCCGCAAGCTGGGTACAAGTAGCCTCGCCGCCCAGAGAGAGCATTTGCAGGAGAATGTTCCGCTGCTGTTCGCCGCACACAGCGGAATTTTGGAGTAACGCGCCCCACTGCCCCGCGTCGATACCGGGATTGTACTCGTTTTCCGGAGGCCAGTACGAAACAGATAAGTGACAGCTTTTCATCCCTCTTCCTCTCCTCCACAGGCAGGCAGATTCTTTGCGTAGCGGGGCCCTGCCGCGCCGGCTGTTTCCGAAGCCTCGTAAAGCCCCGAACGTGTCGGCGTCGTAAATGCGCGGATGTCCTCTACCCACGCTATCCGCCCCGGAAACGGTCGCGGAAAAGAATTGCGACCTGCCCTGTAACGCGCCCGCAATCGCCGCCGCGATAACTTCCGACATGTTATGTATCCTCTAACGCCGCTCCCGCTATTCCGGGGCATTTCTCCCGAAAATCCATCACATCGCCGCCTTGCGCCCCATCCTGACACGGATTATACCAAGTTTTTCCCTTTGTGACAAGAACATTTTTATATTCCAGAATCCTCTTTCCACATACCCGCACATACAGCAGTTTCCAAGATTTACGCGGTCGCAACAACGGATAACCTGACGCCGCCATCGCCGCCCGGACAAGTTGCGCGCCATTTCCAGCTTACTTCGGCGGGGCGTTCGTCGAAACGCACAAACGACAGCCCTGAATTTCTACGCCACACCCACGGGAATTTCGCAATTCGTCTACAAATTTCCCCGGAAATGTTGTACACTACAAGTGTACAACTATGTGTATCCGAAAACAGACGAATGGGGGTATTTTGTGAACATTGCTTATTTTCTTCTTCCCAAGGTGAGCGTGGCCTACCTCTACGAGGATTTCACCTTCCGTCAGGGACTGGAGAAAATGCGCCGGAACGGCTACAGCGCCATTCCGGTAATCACGCGCGGCGGGCAGTACGTCGGCACGGTCAGCGAGGGCGACTTCCTCTGGCACCTGCTCGACGAACGCATGGCCCTGCGTTCCGGCTTCCGGGCGAATCTGGAACAACTGCGGATTCGGGACATCCTCCGGGTCGACAACTACCGCCCCGTCCGCATTACCGTGAGTATGGAGGAGCTTATGCACTCCGTCATCAACCAGAACTTCGTCCCAGTCGTCGACGACACCGACCATTTCATTGGAATCATCGTTCGCAAGGACATTCTCCGCTATTTCGCCTACGGGAAGGAACAGGAGCGGCCCTTAGAGAATATCGGCTGAACGGCGTCCCGGCCTCGCGCCGGGGCGCTTTTATTTCCAAATCTTGCCATTTCTAAAAAATTCTTGCATTTTCCCGGGGAATATGCTACCCTATGCGCGGAATAAAATTACGGGAGGACGCGCCATGAACAAAAAATTATTGCCGCTTTGTCTGCTGGTTCTCACGCTGTTATGCTCTCTGACGGCCTGCAAGTCAGTCGAGGTAATCGGGGGCGCGGACAGCCCGACCGCCGTCTTTGTCGCCGACGGCGACACCGAAAACGCCATTGTCATCGGCCCGGGCGGGGAAGTCACGACGCCCGAGCCCGCCGTCGACGACGCCGACACCACCGAGACCGACGCCGAAAGCGAAGTCGACGCCGCGCCCGCGCCGACGCCGGACGGAATCCCGCCGACGCCCGAGGAGCCGCCCGTGCCGTTGACAGTCGCGTTACTGTCGGGCGCGTGGGCCGAGGCCGTCCGGGCCGAACTCCCGGCCTTTGAGCAGGGGAATCACGTCGTCTGCGAAGTCCGGGAGCTGTCCAGAGACGAGTTACACGACGCGCTCGCCGGCGGCACCGCCGACTGTGACCTCATCATGGTACACAGTTCCGGTATGCCGGAGTTCCGGAAGGCGGACGCCCTCGCCAGTCTGAGCGCGCTGGGCTACCGCCCCGACGGCGATTTCGTCCCCGCCGTCATGGACATCTGCACCGACGGGAGTACCTATTTCCTCGCGCCGTGGTACGCCAACGCGACGGTCTTACTGTGCAATAAACAGTCGCTGATTGCCTCCGGGAGCTCTACGGACAGAATCCAGAGCCTGCAAAACCTGCTTTCCGTCTGCAAGGCCGCCAAAGCGCGCGGCGAAATCGGGTTCGCGTACCACCAGACGCACGAGGAGCGCGTCACGCTCGATTTCCTCCCGATTCTGCGCAGTTTCGACGGCTGGTTCGTCGACCAGAACGGCAAGCCTTCCATCTACACGAAGAAGTTTCAGGACGCGGTCAACTTCTTCCTAGAATTAACCGCCACCGGGAAGGCCCTCACCCATTCCGACTTGCTCTCCGCCGTCGACAGCGGGCGGGCCGCCGTGGGCTTTATCTGTTCCGACTGGTACCCGCTTTCCCCGAAAAGCGCCGCGACGTACATTTCCTTCCCCGGCAAGGAGACTTCCGGCGGGGAGCCCCACGCGACAGGCACTTGTACCCTGTGGGGACTGGGGATTCCGGCGGGAAGTCAGCACCCCGAGGAGGCCGAACGCCTGCTCGAATACCTGACGAACCCGAACATTCAGCGGAATTTCCTCTCGTCCGGCCTCACGCCCTGCCGCTACTCCGTCCTGCAAGCCCCCGAACTGCAAAAGTCCTACCCCCACTACGCGAAGCTCTGTACGGCGCTCGAACAGAGCCGTTATGTACCGTCTTTGACGGAGTGGCCCGGGATGTGCGACATTTTAGGGGAGGAACTCTGGAAAGTCATGGCGGGCCGCAAGAAGGTAACGGAGGCCCTCGACGACGCGCAGAAACGCGCCGAAGCCTTACTCGCCGGGGAGGCCCGCCCCGACGGCCCCGCCGAAGAAGTACCGTAAACCGAAACCGCCGTACCGGAAGCCCCGGCGCGGCGGTTTTGTCACCGCGCAAAAATACCGCGGCACTGGCGGAAGCGCGCGGCGGTTTTGTCACGGCGCGGCGCGTCCCCGCGTATACTGTTCTATTTCAACCCACATCATGATTGGGAATTTTTATTCCGTCTAGAAAAATCATGATGACAAAATATGCGGAGTGCCTCCCGCCTTTCTCTAAGTATATCCTAAAGGATTCAAGGAGAACTGTCAAGCGGAACGGCCTCTACAATATTTTTTTGGATTGCTTAAGGAGGGGACATATGAAACTGGCACTTTGCCGGGCCGCGCTGGGCACCGGTTTTACGTTCCTGATGACGGCCCTCGGGGCCGCGATGGTATTCTTTCTCCCCGGGGAACCCCGCCCGCGATTCCAGAAAATCATGCTGGGATTCGCGGGGGGCGTCATGACCGCCGCCTCTGTCTGGAGTTTACTTATTCCGGCGATGGAGCAGACGGAGGCCGACGGCCTGTTCCCGGTATGGATTCCGCCCACGCTGGGCATACTCTCCGGGGCCGTGTTCCTCTCCGCGCTGGAATCCGTGACCGCCACGCGCCGTCGGGGTACGCTCTTAATGACCGCTATCACCCTGCACAACATCCCCGAAGGAATGGCCGTAGGGCTGGCGTGCGCGTGCGGTTCCGTGGCGGGGGCGGCGGCGCTGGCGTTCGGAATCGGAATCCAGAACTTCCCCGAAGGCGCGGCGGTGTCGATTCCGCTCTGCCGCGGGCGCGGCGACAGGGCGCGGGCATTCCTGTACGGCGCGCTCTCCGGGGCGGTCGAGCCGCTGTTCGGACTGCTCTCCGTGGGCGCGGCGGCGTTCGCACAGTCCCTTATGCCGTGGCTGTTGAGTTTCGCCGCCGGGGCCATGCTCTACGTCACCGTGGAGGAGCTGACGCCGCAATCCCGGAGCCGCGCCGGAACCTGCGGCTATTTGTCCGGATTTTTGCTCATGATGGCGCTGGACGTGGCGCTCGGCTGATTTGCCGCCCAAATATTGTAAAAGCCGCGTCTTTTGTCGAAATTCGCGCCTGTCCGGGCCGGGAGAGCGTAAAAACTGTGGTTTCCGGTTTCCAAATCCCGGCAAAAATCGAATTAAAATGACACTTGCTATCCGGCTTTCGCCGTTGTATACTATTACGGCATGACTTTTTCTCTGTTTTCGCGACGTTTACCGAAAGGAGCTTGATTTTCTCTATGCGCGATTCCTTGACTGTTCCGGCGCTTCTGGACCTGTCGCATACGCTGGCGGTTCCCCTGCTGGAAAAGTTTACATTCCCCTGGGAGGCCCTGCCCGAAATCAGCGCGTTCATTCTCTCGCTGGCCTCCGCGCTCGGCACCGACTACAAGCAACTCTCGCCCTCCGTCTGGGTTCACGAGACCGCAACCGTCGCCCCGACCGCGTTCCTGGGCGGCCCTTGCGTCATCGGCCCCGGGACGGAAGTCCGCCACGGCGCGTTCGTGCGCGGTTCGGCGCTCGTCGGCGCGGAGTGCGTCGTCGGCAACTCCGTCGAACTCAAAAACGTGATTCTCTTCGACAACGTCCAGACGCCCCACTACAACTACGTCGGCGACAGCGTCCTCGGCTACCGCGCCCACATGGGGGCCGGGAGCATTACCAGCAACGTCAAGAGCGACAAGACGCTCGTCACCGTCAAGTCCGAACCGCCCATAGAGACCGGGCTGAAAAAATTCGGCGCGATTCTGGGCGACGGCGTGGAGGTCGGCTGCAACTCCGTGCTGAATCCGGGGTGCGTACTGGGCCGCCGCGTGAGCGTCTACCCGGTCAACTGCGTGCGCGGCGTGATTCCCGCCGACAGTATCGTGAAAACCGGGGGCGTGATTGTCCGGAGACAGAAAGAATGGGAGGCTTCGTAAATGGGTAAATATTTTGGGACGGACGGCTTCCGCGGGGAGGCCAACAAGACCCTGACCGCCGACCACGCCTACAGAATCGGGCGCTTCCTCGGCTGGTACTTCGGCGAACTCAAGCGCCGCGCCGGGGAATCCGATAACGTCCGTATCGTCATCGGCAAGGACACCCGCCGCTCGTCCTATATGTTCGAGTTCTCGCTTGTGGCGGGGCTGATTGCCTCCGGGGCCGACGCCTACCTGCTCCACGTCACCACGACGCCCTCCGTGTCGTACATCTGCCGCGTCGACGCCTTCGACTGCGGAATCATGATTTCCGCGTCCCACAACCCCTACCAGGACAACGGAATCAAACTCCTGAACTCCCACGGCGAGAAAATGGATGAGGAGACCATTTCGCTCGTGGAGGCCTATCTAGACGGCTCCGTGGAGGCCTTCGGGCGGACGTGGGTCGAAATCCCCTTCGCCCTGCGCGACAAAATCGGGCGCACGGTCGACTACACCAGCGGGCGCAACCGCTACATGGGATACCTGATTTCGCTGGGCATGTACTCCTTTAAGGGAAAGACCGTCGCCCTGGACTGCGCCAACGGCGCGGCCTGGGAGGAAGCGAAAGCCGTCTTTGAGGCGCTCGGCGCGAAAACGCTCGTCATCAACGCCGAACCCAACGGCCTGAATATCAACGAGAACGCCGGGTCTACGCACCTGGAAGGCCTGCAAAGGTTCGTCGTCGAAAACCGGTGCGACGTGGGTTTCGCCTACGACGGCGACGCCGACCGCTGTCTGTGCGTCGACGAGAAGGGGCAGGTCATCACGGGCGACCACATCCTGTACATCTACGGGAAGTACATGCAGGAGCGCGGCAAGCTCGTCGTCAACACCATTGTGACAACCGTCATGAGCAATTTCGGGCTCTACAAGGCCCTCGACGCCGCCGGTATCGGCTACGCGAAAACCGCCGTGGGCGACAAGTACGTGTATGAGTACATGGTCAAGCACAACTGCCGCCTCGGCGGGGAGCAGTCCGGACACATCATCTTCACGAAGTACGCCAACACCGGAGACGGAATTTTAACGTCCCTGAAGCTGATGGAGGTACTGTGCGCGAAAAACTGCCCCATGAGCAAATTAAGCGAGGGCCTGACGATTTACCCGCAACTGCTCGTAAACGTGGAAGTATACGACAAGGCCGCCGCGATGGCCGACGAGGCCGTACTGGAAAGCGTGCGGGCCGTGGAATCCGCGCTCGGCGACAGCGGGCGGATTCTAGTCCGGGAATCGGGCACGGAACCGCTCGTGCGCGTCATGGTGGAGGCCGAAACCGGCGCGTTGTGCTGGCAGTACGTCAACGACGTGGTGAAGGTCATCAAAAGCCGGGGCTACGCGGTCGAGTGAACGCGCCCCGGAGTATGGGAGGCGTTTTCTTGAAAAGTTCCCCGGTACGCAATGCCCCGCCCCTGGCGCTGTGGGTCGCGCTGACGGCGTTCCCGCTTCTGTCCACGTTCTTCTTTTCCTCGCAGGACGCCGAGACATCCGGCTCCCTCAGTTTGCTGATTTTACACCATATCCTGTCCGTCTTTCCGCCGCTCTCCGCACTGGGAATCCCGTTTCTGCACCGCGTCCTCCGCAAGCTCGCGCACTTTACCCTCTACTGCGTCCTGGGCGTCGGACTGCGCGGACTGTCCACGTATCAGCGGCGCCTCCCCGCCGTGCCGGGCGTCGTCGTAACGGGTATGCTTTGCGCGGCGCTCGACGAGTTCCACCAGCATTTCTCGGCGGGACGCGCGCCAAGCGTCGCCGACGTGCTTCTGGATACCTGCGGCGTGGCCGCCGGCTGTGCGCTGATTTCCGTCCTGTTCCATCTGACCGGGAGAGCGCGCGCCGCCTCCGCCTGATTTTTTTCCTTGTCCGCGCAAGTTTGCCCCCTTCGCCGTGCGGGGAAGGCAAAAGCCGGGAAAACTGCTCGGGTCGAATTTCGCACAAAAGAACTACCAAGAGGTGAAACTATCGTGGAGTATCTCCCGTCTTTGGAAAGCACGGAATCCGGAAAACTGATTGCGGCGGCGTTGGTCTCCATGATTCCCGTACTCGAACTGCGGGGCGGAATCCCCTTCGGCGTAAGCCTCGGCTTACACCCGCTTAAAGCGTGGGCCGTATGCGTCCTCGGCAACATGATTCCCGTCCCGCTGATTATCGTCTATATCCGCCAGATTTTCCAATGGTTACGCGCCACGTTCCCGCGCCTCGGAAATTTCATCGACAGTCTCGAACGGAAGGCCCACCTCAAGGGCCGCACGGTACTGAAGTACCGCTACCTCGGACTGTTCCTGTTCGTGGCGCTCCCCCTGCCCGGTACGGGCGGCTGGACGGGCGCGCTCGTCGCCGCGTTCCTCAATATGCGCCTGAAGAACGCGTTCTTCTCCATCTTCTCCGGGCTGGCCGTCGCCGGATTCATTGTCACGCTCCTGACAAGCTCCCTCGCCGCCATGTTCGGATAAATCCATCCACACAGGAGGACAAGCCCACCCATGAAAGGAATCGTACTCGCCGCCGGAAAGGGTACCCGGCTGTACCCCATGACGAAGCCGGTTTGCAAGCCCCTGCTCCCCGTCTACGATAAGCCCCTGATTTACTACCCGCTCGCCGTACTCATGCAGGCGGGCATTTCCGATATTCTCGTGATAGTCCCGCCCGGAGAGGAAGCCGCCTTTTCGGCGCTTCTGGGCAACGGTCAGCAGTTCGGTTTGAACATCTACTACGCCGTGCAGACGGTCGCGCGCGGAATCGCCGACGCCCTGCTGATTGCGGAAAGTTTCGCGCGCGGCGACCAGGTCTGCCTCGTGCTCGGCGACAACATTTTCCACGCCCTCACCCTGGAACGCACGCTCAAACGGGCCGCACAAAGCAATACGGGCGCGACGGTGTTCGGCTACTGGGTCGAGAATCCGTCGCCGTTCGGTGTCGTGGAGTTCGACGAGACCGGGCGGGCGATTTCCATTGAGGAGAAGCCCAAGCACCCCAAGAGCAACTATATCATACCGGGGCTGTACTTCTACGACCAGCAGGCCATGCAAATCGCGCGCGCCCTGAAGCCGTCGGCGCGCGGGGAACTGGAAATCACGGATGTCAACCTTGAATACCTCCGGCGCGGACAGCTACAGGTCATCCCGCTGGAAAAGGGCTTTACGTGGCTTGACGCCGGAACCGCCGACAGTCTGCTGGAAGCCGCGCAGACTATCAAGGAATTACAGGGCCACACGGGGCGGTATATCGGCTGTCTGGAGGAACTCGCGCTCGCGGAGGGCTGGATTCCCCGCGAACAGGTTCACGAAATGGGCCGCGAACTCGGCAAAACGCTTTACGGAAAATATCTGCAATGCCTGTAACGGCAAAAGCGCCCCGACGGTTTCCCGCCGGGGCGCCTTTCCGTTTTACGCCAGTCTGACTGCCGTGCCGTAGGCCACGACTTCCGCCGCGCCCTGCATGATACTCGACGAACTGAACCGGACATTCACCACGGCGTCGGCGTTGAGGCGCTCGGCCTCGTCCACCATGCGTTTCGTGGCAATCTGCCGGGCCTCGGTGAGCATTTCCGTGTAGCCGACGATTTCCCCGCCGACCAGCGTTTTCATGCCCGCCATGAAATCCCGTCCGAAGTTCTTGCTCTGCACCGTCGTACCCTTCACGATTCCCAGCGCTTCCGCGATTTCCCGCCCGGGCACGTAGTCAATGTTCAGCAACAGCATTTCTCTTTCCCCCTGTCAGTATTTTGAGGCCTCGTCTTCCTCGCCGCCGTCGATTTCGCGCAGTCTCAGCCAGAGGGCCGCGAACACCGCCACGACCGCCAACAGCGGAACCAGTACCCACAGCAACAGCGGGAGCACTAAGAACAAATCCGGTTCCAGCGCCATTGCGACGAGTACGAACAGCCCGTACCCGCCCAGGAGTACCGCCGCGACAATCGCCGACAGCCACGCGCCCATTTTCTTTTTCCCTCTGTTGTCCATGCTACCCCTTCTTTCCGCCGACAGTGTAGCATATCCGCGCAAGAAATACAAGCGGTTTGATACGCAAAAAGCCCTCCCCCGTTGCCGGGGGAGAGAATCGTAAATCCCGTTTGTAGACTTGCGTAAATTCAGCTAAGAGTAATAGTGCAATGTCCTTCAACTGCCGCAGTTGCCGATTCGCCGCTTCCGGAGGCGCTGGTACCTGCAACCCACTCAATTTCAGCGCTACCAGCCGCACTGGGGCCACTTCCGAGAACATAGCTTGCGTCACCACAGATATCTGCCAGCGTTTGCGCGGCGTCTGTAGTTTTCCAGCCCGCTTCCTGCTGTTTAAGGGTTACAGTCTTTTTTGCAGCGCTGTTGTCCTCGATGGCATCCAGAACGACTTCCGCATAGGCAGAACGGATGTTGGCAAGGTCTGTAGCTTCGCGGGACTTCTCCAACTGGGCGGAGAAGACGGGGATAGCAATAGCCACGAGTACGGCGATAATCGCCACCACAATGAGCAGTTCCGCGAGCGTAAAGCCCGCTTTCGTATGCAGTTTTTTCATTGACAGTTCCTCCTTGTCATATTCTGACAGGGCCGGCACGAAAGGGGACAACGTCACAATCCCCCTTTCGGCGGCTCTGCCAGAACACACAAAAGCGGCGTCGAGTGAAAACTCAACGCCGCCCGAAACCATCAAAGCAAATTCCGCTCCGACATATTTCAAAAGCGTACCTGCGGGCATACCGTCCCTGCGCCGACACTCTCCCGCGACAGTCCACCCATGAAACCCCGCCAGTTTCCGCTGTCCGAACTCGAAAACAGGAAAAAAGACGGTAATGGACTTGCAAAAGAACATCGAAAACGGGTATAATACCCCCTGCGGTCTGGAATTACTTCCAGTGTGTTGAGTGCCCGTGAATCAAAAAGGCTTCACTCAATATAGGCTTACGAAATGCTGGTCACATTTCGTAGGCTGCCGCTCTATGTGTTCTGTGATTTCTAGTATACACCACCGCGCGGAGAAATGCAAGCCCTTTCGACAAAAAATTTATGAACAATTTGAAAACAATTCACCGGGGAGGAATTTGTGTTCCTTCCCGGTTTGATTTCGCGCGGTCGGGGCAGACTATCGAAAACCGAAAGGACGGCCCGCTTATGTGGAAACGGATTCTGTTGTTATTCTTCCTGGTCGCGCTGGCGACGGCGCTGTTGTCGGCACAGCCCCGGGGGCGTACGATTCCCGCGCAGAACGCCGCCGCGATTCCCGTCGACGCCTCGCCGAAACTCGTCGCCTTCACGTTCGACGACGGCCCCCACCGGGGGAGTACAGACCGCCTTCTGGACGGCCTCCGGGAGCGCGGCGCGAAAGGGACGTTTTTCCTTGTGGGGCAGGAAATCGACGAGGCGCGGGACTTGGTGGAGCGTATGCGCGACGAGGGGCACCAAATCGGAAACCATACGTGGAGCCACAGACGCCTTGACGAACTCTCCGACGACGAAATGACACAGGAAATCGGCAAAACCGACGCCCTTCTGAAAGCAATCGCCGGGGAGCGCGAATACTGGCTGCGCCCGCCCTACGGCTTTCTGCGGGAGGGGGCCGAAAAACTCGTCGGTGTCCCGGTGGTCAAGTGGTCGGTCGACCCCCGCGACTGGGAAAGCCGTGACACGGAAAAAGTCGTGCGGGCCGTCTCGGACGCCGTACGGCCCGGGAGCATTGTACTCCTGCACGATATCTACCCGACATCCGTCGAGGCCGCCCTGCGCCTCATGGACGCGCTGTCGGCGGACGGCTACCAGTTCGTGACCGTGGAGGAACTGCTACAACAAAACGGTATCACGCCGCGCGCGGGGGTGTCGTACCGGAGCGCGGGCGAATGAAAACGGCGCGGACGCGGGAAACGTCCGTGCCGTTTTTACGTTCAGCCCGCTTTCGCGGTTATGGCGGCCCTGCCCACGGCGTCATGGATTGCAATTTGAACCGAATAGGAACCGGGCGCGGCGTCGAAGTCCAGAGAGCCCTTGCCCGATACGCCCTCCTGTCCGAACAGGCCCCCCGACATATCTTCCGCCAAGGGGGCGTTGTCCCCGCCCTCGAAGAAAGCGATGTCAAGCGCCCCCGCGCTCAAATCGTACTCCATGTGGACGCGTTCGCCTTCGCCGACGGTGAGCGTCCCCCTGCCGCTGACAAATTCCTGTCCGGTTTTCGAGTTCATGATGACGGTGTTTCTGTCGTACAGCGTCGTTACGCCGATAATATCCGTGCCGTGATTTTTCAGGCGCACGGCGACGTAAGCGCCCCCGACGACAATCAGCGCCACAACGACGATGAGCGCGACCGTTTTCTTTTTCATTGCATTGTCTCCTTTCTGAAACGCGAAACATATCCCCGTCTCCGGAACCGGGGACGGGGACAGAACGCGCCGCGGTCAGCCGATAATCAGCAGAATGAGCGTGAGAATCAGGAACACCGCGCCAATCCATTTCGTCGCGCGGGCGAGCTTCGCGTCCCAGGTGCGCGCCTTGTTGCGGGAGAGGAACGAGTCGGCGACGCCGCCGATAGCCCCGGACAGTCCCGCGCTCTTGCCCGACTGCATCAGTACCACCGTAATGACGAGCAGGCCGCAAATCAATTGCAGAATCGTGACAAAGAGTTTCATGGAAAAACCTCCGTTTTTATCACAGTTTCCCCGGGGCGCAAGTGCCCGCGGGGAAAACCGCTGTTTTGGACTAATTCCAGTATTCGTCGCTCCAGTCGCCGCCGCCACCGCCGCCGGAACTTCCGCCGCCCGACGGTTTGGTCTCGGGCTTCTGGCTCTCCCAGTTGCTGGAATTGGACTTGCTGGAACTCGATGAGCTTGACTTACTCGAACTTGACTTGCCGGAACTCGATGAGCTTGACTTGCTGGAACTCGATGAGCTTGACTTACTTGAACTCGAACTCGACTTCCTACTGGTGGAGTTGGACTTCGACGAACTGCTGGAATTGCCGCTCGAACCGCTCGACTTGCTCGAACTGGAACTCGAATAGGAGGAGGCCCCGTAGTGTACGGAACACCTCCCGGAACGCGCGCCTAAGCGGTACGTGTTATCCTCGGCGTAGATACTCGAGCCGAACTTTTCGCGGGTGATGTCGAGCAGGCCGACGTAGGTGCATTTCGACGAGGGACAGCTAGTGCCCGCCACGACGTGTCCGGAGGTGCAGTAGCGCTTGTAGACGTGCAAATTACACTCCTGCGTGGGGGCCGTGCCCGCGCCGATTTCCACCTCGATGACCCGCGAGCCGCGCAAGTCCGCGCGACAGGCCTTCGTGGGCAACATCCCGCTGTCGGCGCATACCGCGACGGTTTCCAGGCCGTTGTCGGGCCTGTCGAACTCCCGGTCGGGTAGGTCTTCGTGTATGCGCTGCATGACCTTTTTCCACATGGTAATCGCGGGGTTGCCGGAATAGCTGATTCTGGCGTTGGACTTGTAGCCGACCCAGACCGCCGCGACGTAGTAGGGGGTATAGCCGACGAAATAGCGGGCGTAGTTGTCGCTGGTGGTGCCGGTCTTGCCGGCGATGTGCATGCCGTCGAACTTCGCGGAGGTGCCCGTGCCCGATTCCACGACGCCCTCCAACATCCGCGTCATAAGGTACGCTGTCGTTTCCTTCATGGCGAGTTCGCCGCCGAACGGCTTCTCGATGACGACCAGTCCATTGGAATCGACCACGCGCAAGTAGGTGCGGGGGCGGTTGTAGATTCCGTGGTTGGCAATCGCGCCGTAGCCCGCGGCCATTTCGATAGTGCTCAAACCGTAGGTCAGGCCGCCCATGCCCAGCGGAGAAAGCGACATGTCCTCCGGCACGAGGCTGAGGTTGAGCTTCTTCGTGGCGAACTCGTAGGAGTTCTCGACGCCGAGGGCCTGTAGCGTCCGGACGGCAATCGTGTTAATAGACTTCCGGACGCCCGTCCTGATATTCGTCATGCCGCCGTAGCCCGACGGGGAATTTTTGGGCCAGGCGTTGCCGTTGTACTTCATGACGGGGTAATCGTCCAGCGCGCTCGCGGGCGTGACTACCCCGGCGTCCAGCGCGGGGGAATAGACCGTCAGGGGCTTGATGGAAGAGCCGGGCTGTTTCTTCGTAGAGGCGTAGCTGAATACGCGGTTCCCGGTCTTCTCGCCCATGTCGCCGACGATGGCGACGATATTGCCCGTGTTGGGGTCGAGTATCGTAATGGCGGAGTGAATGGGCTGTCCGTCGACGCTCGTCAGTTTCAGGTTGTTGCGGTTGACGTACACCTCATCGGCGATTGCCTGAATGTGCGGGTCAAGCGTCGTGTAGATACGGTAGCCTCTATTGTAAATCCACGACTCCGCCGTGTCGCGCTCTATGCCGTACTGCGATACCAGGTCCGTCGCCACGTCGTTGAACACCTGGTCCATGAACCACGAATTAAACTCCGACTGTCCGGTCAGGGCGTCCATTTCCTCCGCGCTTCCCGTCCGTTCGACAAAGTGCAGTTCCTCCGCCTTCGCCGCCTCGTATTCCTCATACGTCAGGAATCCTAAGCCGAGTTCCGGGTCGTACATCCGGTACAAAATGTTCTCCTGACGCTTCTTGTTCATCTCGCGGGGCGTACTCTCAATCACATTCCCGTCGGCGTCCCTGGTCTTGACCGTAATGTTGTACATGGGGCCGTACATGGAGGGGTTGTTCGTGATGGCGATAATGCTGGCGCATTCCGCGACCGACAGGTCGATAGCATCCTTGCCAAAGTAATACTGTGCCGCCGTCTGCACGCCGTAACAGCCCATGCCGAAATAAATCGTGTTCAGGTAGAGTTCGAGAATCTCTTCCTTCGTGTGGTTCTTCTCGAACTCCAGCGCGCGGAAAATCTCCGTGACTTTCCGGTTGACCGTGTTCTGGTTGGAGCCGGTCATGTTCTTCAACATCTGTTGGGTGATGGTGGAGCCGCCGAAACTGCTCCGCATGCCCATGGACATAATGACCGCGCCCCCGGTACGCTTCCAGTCGACGCCTTTATGCTCGTAGAAACGGTGGTCTTCAATCGCGACCGCCGCCTGTCCGAGGGCCGGGGCCATTTGGTTGTACTTGATGAGAATCCGGTTCTCCTTGCCGTGGAGAATCTTGTATTCGACCCAGCCGTCGTTCTCCTCGACGGCGTCGTCGTGGTAGTAGATAATCGAACTCTGGTTGAGGGTGTAGTCGTCGGGGTTGACATCCAGCGAGGGGCCGAG
>CAMHBH010000004.1 GCA_946183175.1 uncultured Oscillibacter sp. | reverse complement strand
ATACTCCGCGCCTCCTGCGGCTGTGCGCCGAGTTCCAGCAGGCGGAAGTAGTCGCGCTCCACGGCCTCCATCGACGCCTTCCAGATTCCGAACGCGGGACTGTCCTCCGTCCAGAAACAGGGGCGTATAAAAGTGAGTTCGTTCCCGAACTTGTCCTGACTGTAGTTACAGTAGCGCGTGCTCTCCTGACTGTAGCTCGCAATCCGGTGGCGGACAATCTCGTGACTGACGCCCCGGTCGCAGATAACCAGTACGCTGACTTTCCCGTGTTCGATGACGGATTCGTGTCCGCGCGCGAGCAGGTTTTGCAGGAATTTCCGGTAGGACGTATCGGAGATATTGCCCTCGCTCTTGTAGCAGATACGCCCCATGCGTTCAATATTTTTCACCATGGCGAGGCCGTCGAAGTCCTCTAAAAACTCGTGGGACGGTTCTATGATTCGCAACGCGTGTTCTCCTTTCGGGCTAAACGGGGACGGTTTCCCGTCCCCGTCGCGGTATTTACTTGCACAGGTCGGCGGCCAGCGCGTCGGCGAGGGATTCCACGTCGGCGACGTTCTGTTCGCGGCAACTGGAATTGATGGTCACGCTGACATCGTCGCCGAGGACGGTCATTTTCTTCATGCCGGCGAGCGCTTCCTTGATGAGCTTCCCGGACTGAATCGCCCACGAGCCGTTTTCGATAATGGCGCAAGTACGGTTCTGGAGGTTCAAGGCCTTCATGTCGGCGAGGAAATTGTGCATGGGCGGGAAAATGCCCAGGTTGTACGTCACCGACGCGAACACAATGTGACTGTACTTGAAAACGTCGGAAATCAGGTAGCTGACATGCGTACTCGATACGTCGTACAGGCGGGTATTCGTGACGCCCTTTTCGGCGAGTTTGGCGGCGAGTAACTCGGCGGTGTTCTCGGTGTTGCCGTACATGGAGGCGTAGACAATCATGACGCCCTTTTCTTCCGGCGCGTAGGTGCTCCAATGCTGGTACTTGTCCAGAATGTAGCCGAGGTCTTTACGCCACACGGGGCCGTGGAGCGGGCAAAGATACTTGATATCGACTTTCGCGGCCTTCTTCAAGACGGCCTGCACCTGCGGGCCGTACTTGCCGACGATATTCGTATAGTAGCGGCGGGCCTCGTCAATCCACTCGCCGGCGAAGTCGAACTCGTCGGCGAACAGCTTGCCGTCGAGGGAGCGGAACGACCCGAACGCATCGGCGGAAAACAAAACGCCGTTCGCGGTGTCGAACGTCATCATAGCTTCCGGCCAGTGTACCATAGGGGCCATGACGAACGCGACGGTATGCCTGCCGAAAGAGGCCGTGTCGCCTTCCTTGACTTCCCGGATATTGTCGCCGTTGAGCGTGTAGCCGAAGTTCCGGAGGAACATCGCCGCTTTCGCAGTCATAATCATCCGCACGTCGGGCCAGCGGAGGAGGATTTCTTCCAGCGTGGCGGCGTGGTCGGGTTCGACGTGGTTAATGACGAGGTAATCCAGCGGACGCCCGTCAAGTACGGCCTTGACGTTTTCGATGAACTGACGCCCGACGGCCCAGTCGGCGGTATCGAACAGGACGGTCTTTTCGTCGAGCAGGACGTAGGCGTTGTAGGACACGCCGTGGTAGAGGGGGTGGATATTCTCGAACAGGGCCAGGCGGCGGTCGTTGCCGCCCACCCAGTACAGGTCGTCCGTCACCTTGCGATAGCAATTCATACAGTTTCCTCCGTTTCTGTTTACACGCGCCCTAATTCGTCCATGTACTCGGGCGGGAAGGGCGGCTGTGCAATCGGTTTCATGGCAATCGACATCAGCTTGAAAGGGTTGTCGTCGGCGGCGATACGGTTCGACGAGAGCGCCCCGCAACGGCGGCAACGGTGGATTATCGCCCATTCGCCGCCCTTGCGTACCCACACCGCGACGGGTTCCATAATCCCGCCGCAGTCGGCGGCGCGGTCTCCCGGCTCTACGTCCAAGTGCAGACTGTGCAGGCAGTTCGGACAGTGGTTGCGGTGTCCGCTCGCGGCCCCGTCCGGGAATACCGCCCGCCCGCACACCTTACAAGTAAAACTCTCGTCACACGGATGGGTCTTGTAGTAGCCCTTTTCGTACTGTCTCCGTTTGTTCTCACGGTTCATTGGGATTCCTCCTGAAAGTTTGTCGACACTCCCGGGAGGCCTTGCGCCAACCTCCCGGTCAGCGCACAAGTCCCAAACCGTTACGCGGATTTCTCAAAAGTCATTCTCCTTACTGTCATTATACTTCGATTTCAATAAAGCCGTCGGGGGTTTCGCCGCAGTGCGGGCACATCCACCCGGCGGGAATGTCCTTGAACGCCGTGCCCGGCTTGACTTCGTTCTCGGGGTCGCCCCGGAGCGGGTCGTACTCGTTGCCGCACCCCGTGCAGACGTAGTATTTCTTGGGCGCGTAGGGCTTCTTCGGCGCGACGCGCTTCATCTTGACCATCGGCGGCGCGGGCTGTTTCTCGCCGGTATCCAGCGCAGCGGTCAGGAGCGGCAGAATCTCCGTGACATCCCCGACAATGCCGTAGTCGCAGTTCTTGAAGATTTTCGCGTTGGGGTCGTTGTTAATCGCCACGACGTAGGCGGCGTCCTTGATACCCTTCAGGTGCTGGACAGCGCCCGAAATGCCGCAGGCAATGTACAGATTCCCCGTGAATTTCTGTCCGGACATGCCCACGTAGCGGTTGAGGGGCACGTACTGGAGCGTTTCGGCGACCGGACGCGACGAACCAATCGCGGCCCCGGCGGCGCGGGCCAAATCCTCGATGAGCTTCATGTTCCCGCGCTCGCCGATACCCTTGCCCGCGCTCACGACGCGCTCGGCCTGTACAATCGGGGTATCGGCGGGAATGCCGACGGTGAAGTCGTGGCCGTCCTTCTTGAGCGCCGCGACAAGCGCCTCTACTTTGTCCTGCGCGGAACCGTCCTTGAAGAGTATCTTCTTCCGGATACTCGTTTCGGCCTGACGCTGTACGGGGGCCGACGAGGCTTTCCCGGCCTTGCCCAGAATGTGCGCCGCGATAACCACGCGCTGTATCTCGTTGGTACCCTCGTAAATCGTCGTGATTTTGGCGTCGCGGTAGAAGCGCTCGACTTCCATGCCCTTCATGAACCCGGCCCCGCCGAAAATTTGCATGGCGTCGTTGGTCACTTCCAGCGCGATGTCCGACGCGTACTGCTTGGCCATAGCGGCCTCCATGCCGTAGGGGGCGTGGGCCTGTTTGAGTTCGGCGGCGCTGTAGACGAGGAACCGCGCACAGCGTAACTTCGTGGCCATGTCGGCAATTTTGAACGCTATCGCCTGCTGCTGGCAGATGGGCCGCCCGAACTGCACGCGCTCCTTGGAATACTCAACCGCCGCCTCATACGCGCCCTGCGCGATTCCCAGCGCCTGCGCCGCGATTCCGATACGCCCGCCGTCGAGCGTCGACATGGCGATTTTGAATCCCATGCCCTCCTTGCCCAGAAGGTTTTCCTTCGGGACTTTCACGTTGTTGAAATTCAGTTCACAGGTGGCGGAGGAGCGGATGCCCATTTTGTCGTAGTGGTCGCCGAACGTGAAGCCCTCCCAGCCCTTCTCGACTATCAGGGCCGAAATGCCGCGCGTGCCGATTCCGGGCGTAGTGACCGCGAACACGACGTAGGTGTCGGCCTCGCCGCCGTTCGTGATGAAGATTTTGTTGCCGTTGAGCAGGTAGTAGTCGCCGCGGTCTTCGGCGGTGGTCTCGGTGCCTCCGGCGTCAGAGCCGGCGTTGGGTTCCGTGAGGCCGAACGCGCCGACTTTCCGCCCGGAGCAGAGGTCGGGCAGATATTTCTTTTTCTGTTCCTCGTTGCCGAAAGCCGCGATAGGGTACGTGCCCAGGGACGTGTGCGCGGAGAGGATGACGCCCGTGCCGCCGTCGACGCGCGCGAGTTCCTCCACGGCGATTGCGTAGCTCAGGACATCCGCGCCCGCGCCGCCGTACTCGGTATCGTAGGGGAGGCCCATCAGGCCGAGTTCGCCCATTTTGCGCACGGCGTCGCGGGGGAACTCGTTGTTCTTGTCGAGGGAAAAGGCAATGGGCTTGACTTCCGCCTCCGCGAACGCGCGCACCTTCGCGCGTAACTCCTCATGGGCCGGGGTGGTCTGGTAGAGCATAGGTTTCCTCCTTTTCGACAAGTGGCGTCTGGTACTTGCACGGACGCGGGGAGGTGTCCGTGTCATTGAGGAACTGCCCATAGCATAGCGGAAAATCCCGGGTTTGTCAATAAAATTCCGCGCGGCGGTATGCGTGTAGTCGTCAGCGGGGGAGCGTTAAGTATGGGAATCTTTTCCAAATTTCCTGTTGCGGATTTCGCCGCCGTGGTGTACAATGGCACGAACAGCTTTTAGGGGGGAATTTTGTTGAACGGAATCGGATTGGTATTAGCCGGGGGCGGCGGGAAGGGCGCGTACCAGATAGGCGTCTGGAAGTACCTCCGCGAGGCCGGGCTGGACAAGAACGTTTGCGCGGTGTCGGGGACTTCCGTCGGCGCGCTCAACGCGGCGCTGTTCGCCTCCGGCGACTTAGAGCGCGCCGAGAAAATCTGGCGCAATATGAAACCCGAGTTGATTCTGTCGCCCGGCTCCTACTCCGAGGAAGACGTGCTCCGCTGGCTGATGGAATCCGACATCGAGCGGAATATCTCCTCCGCCACGCTGGCCCCGGCCATTACAAAGAAAATCAAGCAGTCCGCGCCCTTCTCCCGCGAGGGGCTACTGTACCTCATGCGCGAGGGCGTGGACTTCGACGCCATCCGCGCCGCGCCCATACCGTGTTTCGCCACCTGCCTGCGCGTCCCGAAATTCAAGGTGCGCCGCTTCGACCTCCGCGAGTTCGACGCCGACGAGGCCCAGACAATTCTCCTGGCGTCCTCGGCGATTCCCGTCGTATTCGACAGAGTCCCGTTCCGCAACGAGACCTACTGCGACGGCGGCGTGCCCTTCCTCGGCGACAATATCCCTATCGCGCCCGTCGCCGCCATGGATGTCAAGTACATCATCGTCGTACATTTAACCCAGGACGTGCTCATCAACCACAAGAAGTACCCGAACTCCAAACTCATCGAGATTACGCCGCAGTCGGACTTGGGCGGCCTCATGGACGGCACGCTGGACTTTAGCGCGGGCGGCGCGGGGCGGCGTATCGAGCAGGGCTACGCCGACACCAAAAAGGCCCTCGGCGGGTTCGTCGACGCCGCCATGATTCACCGGCAGAACGAGCTCATTTTCCAGGCCTTCGAGGAATCGGAGCGGCGCTACCAGGACAAGGTCAATATGCTGTTGGCGCAGAAAAAGGGCAGTCTCCGCGACGACTACGACGAAATGCTGGAAGAGTTTTCGAGCGCGGACGACGCCCCCGACGCCCCCGGCATGGACGCCGAGGCCCTGTTACAGACAGGCATTCCCACAGAGGACGACGTACTGACGCTATAAAGGAAGTGACGACATGGACGAACTGATTACCGTACAGGACACGGCACCCTCCGAACACCTCACGGCGGCCTGTGCCGGGGAGATTGACAAGGTCATCGAGGAAATGTTACGGCAGAGCCGCGACAACTACGCCCAGATTGAGGAACTGGCTTTAGAGTGTTCGTCGGCGCTGACGAGCGCGGCGGCCAAGGCGAACGGGCTTTCGGAACAAAGTCTTTTCCGGCGGCTGTGGAACGTCGTCACGGGGAAGAATGAGCGACTGCGTACGGCGATTGAGGAAGACCGCGCGGCGGCCCAGTACGCCATGCAGCAGGCCATCAACAGCGTACTCAAAGAGTGTACGCAAAACCGCCTGTTGGCGCTGGCGGTCAAGAGTAAGCTGGAAAACGAGATAGTCAGTCAGGCCCCCGAGGGGGAGGAAGCCGTAGAGGACACCGAGGAAGTCGACGAGCTCCCGCCGTCGGAAATCGCCCCCGACCCCGGGGAGGCGGAAGTACAGGAGATTCTCTGGTTTCAGGACGCCGAGACACCATAAGCCCCGCTCCGTTGACACGGGGAGGTTTTCCGCGCCGCGCATTTGGCAATCATTGCGGGGCAACTCCCCGCAAAAGGCGGTTCCGTTTCCACGACGCCGGAAAATTTGCACGGAATGAACACACTTTCCGGGAAATTCGCCCGCGCCGGGAAAACGGCTTTGTGCAATTCGACGGATTTCGCCCGCCGTGTTTTTCGCTCTTGCCTTTTCCATAATTTTGCTATAAAATAAAGAGTACGGATTTATTCCTATTCTGAAAGACAGGAGGATTTTGGCATGAGAGGAAAAGGCGCTCTCTTCCGAGGACTTTGCATAGCGGGCCTGTGCGTCTTCCTGACGCTCCCCGCCGCCGCGCAGACGTTCTCGGATGTCCCGGAAAGTCTCTGGTCTTACGGCAACATCGAGGAAGCCGCCGCCGACGGCGCAATCAAGGGCTACGCGAACGGCACCTTTGAACCCGAGGCCCCGCTGTCTCTGGCCCATTTCACGGTGATGATGTCCCGCTCCTTCTACACGGAGGATTACAATAACGAGCTGGGCTGGATAGACCCCAACAGCGGCGTCTACATCGAGTGGTATACCCCCGCCGAGTGGGTCGCCCGCGAACACGGCCTCCTCAACGGTATCAACATCGGCATGACGCAACAGCTCACCCGTT
This sequence comes from uncultured Oscillibacter sp., assembly GCA_946183175.1. Taxonomy (GTDB): domain Bacteria; phylum Bacillota; class Clostridia; order Oscillospirales; family Oscillospiraceae; genus Oscillibacter. The sequence goes on along the minus strand of CAMHBH010000004.1, from coordinate 25,078 downwards.
ACCAGATGGCGCAGGCTATCTACAACCTGCTCCAGTCGAAAGGCGTCGAGTTCTCGCGCACCCCGGTTTTGAACGCGCGCGCCTCCATCGCCGATTTGGACAGATTCCCCAACGACGCTATGCGCAACGCGGTTGCCTGCGTGTACTCCAAGGGCATTCTCAACGGCTACGACGACGGCTCGTTTTACGGCAACGTCGTCGCCAACCGCGCCGAGGCCGCGACCGTCTACTGCCGCCTGAAACGCTTCTTCAACAGCGGTTCGGCGACGCCCCAGCCCGAACCCGAACCGACCCCCGCCTCGAGATACGGAACCCTCCCGAACAAGGCCGCGTCGAAACTGACAGTGCGCGACGTGTTCACCCCCGGCAAGACCACCGGGAGTACGTTTACGTTCCAGGGCGCGAAAATCCCAATCTACGCGGGCGTCGAGACGCTGAAAGTAGGCGCGGGCGACTTCGTCTGGCGCGACGGGCGGCGTATCCGCTACGTCGGCAACCGCTACGACGCCTGGTTCGGCGTGGACGTATCCGCCTACCAGAACCGCGCCCGGAGCAGCGGTACGATTAACTGGAAGGCCGCCAAGGCCGACGGCGTACAGTTCGCCATGATTCGTGTCGGATTGCGCGGCACGTCGACGGGCGCGCTCCGCGAGGACCCCTATTACGCGACGAATATCGAGGGCGCGCTGGCGCAGGGAATCCAGACCGGCGCGTACATCTTCGCGCAGGCTATCAATATTAAGGAAGCTATCGAGGAAGCCGACTTCGTGATTGAACGCCTCCGGGGGCATAAGATTAACGGCCCCGTCTCCTACGACTGGGAAATCAACGACAGTTCCTACCGCGTGGCGAACGTGTCGAAAGAAATGGCTACGGCTTGCGCGGTGGCGTTCTGTAAACGCGTCGCCGCCGCCGGGTATACGCCCATGTTCTACAACAGCCGCTACTGCGCCTACATGAAGTACGACCAGGGCGCGCTCGAACCCTACATGATGTGGTACCCGCAGTACCCGACGACCAGCGCCACGAGGCCCTACCCGAATCTCTACTACCAGATGGACTTCTGGCAGTTCTCGGAAAGCGCCGTCGTGTACGGAATCGGCAACAGAATCGACTCGAATATCTGGTTCAAGCCGAAAAGCTGACAAAATGCCCTCTCCCGGAATCCGGGGGAGGGCGTTTCAAGTCGCACGGCGAAACCTGTCAAGTATGGTAAAAAGCCTCCCCCATATCAACGGGGGAGACTGTATTTCAGGGCCGCCCGATTTTCATCAGGCCTACATTCTTCTCCACGTCGTCGATAAAGCCGCTCTCGGCGTACTCCTTCGCGCGCAGAATCGCGTTGCACACCGCGCGGGCGTTCGACGAACCGTGGGCCTTGATGACGGGCCGCGATACCCCCAGGAACGGCGTCCCGCCCACTTCCGACGGGTCAAGCGCCTTCTTCATGTCGGCGAGGTCGCCTTTGAGCATGGCGGCGGCGATTTTCGTCTTGGGGTTCGTCAGGAATAACTTTTTCAATTCCCGCAGGAAGAATTTTCCGGTTCCCTCCACGCTCTTGAGCATGACGTTCCCCGTGAATCCGTCCGTAACCACCACGTCCGCCCCGCCTAACATAGCGTCGCTTGCTTCGATGTTGCCGATAAACTGTATCCGGTTCGCCTCGGAGGCCTTGCGGAGTAACCCGTAGGCGTCGTGGCGCAACGGGTCGCCCTTCTCCTCCTCGGCCCCGATGTTGAGCAGGCCCACGCGCGGGTTTTCGATGTCGAGTACGCGCTTGGCGTAGTAACTGCCCAGGTACGCGAACTGTAGCAAGTCCTCGGGCGTACAAACGGCGTTGGCGCCGCAGTCGCAGAGAATCATTTTCCCGGTTGACGTGGGCAGTACGGGCCCCATCGCCGCGCGGCGGATACCCCGTATCCGCTTGACAATCAGCGTCGCCCCCGACAACAGCGCCCCCGTCGAACCCGCCGACACGAACGCGTCGCCCGCGCCGTCGCGGACGAGGTTCAGCCCAATGGTCAGCGACGAGTTTTTCTTCTTCTTGAACGCCGTCGCGGGCGGGTCGGAAATCTCCACGACTTCCGGCGCGTCCTTGACTTCCACGCCCGCCGGGAGCGTCTTTTCCCCGCACTCCTCCACGACACGCAGGATGTCGGCGGTTCTGCCGACAAGCAGGATGTCCACGCCGTGGACTTTGTGCGCCTCCAGCGCGCCCCGGACGAGTGCCCCGGGGGCGTTGTCCCCGCCCATCGCGTCTACGATAATTTTCATGTAGCAAACCTCCACCTTTATCATACTTCCGCCCGTATGGCGCTGATGAGTTCGAGAGAACGCCGGGAAATGGCCTCGTTCTTATTCCGCTTGCCCCTTACGCGCTGTTCCAGCGGCGGCATGATTCCGAAATTGATGTTCATGGGCTGGAAGTCCGTCACGGACTGGTTGGACACGTAACAGGCCAGCGCGCCTATCGCGGTCTCGCGCGGGAAGTCGACGGGGGGCAGTCCGGACAGCCGCCGCGCCGTCTCCACGCCCACTAAGAACCCGCTCGCGGCGGATTCCACGTAGCCCTCGACGCCCGTCATCTGTCCGGCAAACGAGATACGCGGCTCGCGTTTCAGGCGGTAGTAGCGGTCTAAGAGGCGCGGGGAGTCCAGAAACGTGTTCCGGTGCATGACGCCGTAGCGCAGAAACTCGGCGTCGTGCAGGGCCGGAATCATGGAGAATACGCGCTTCTGCTCCGGGAATTTCAAGTGCGTCTGAAAGCCGACTAAGTTGTAAACCGAACCCTCGGCGTTATCGCGGCGGAGCTGTACGACGGCGAACGGCTCCCGCCCTGTACGCGGGTCGCGTAAGCCGCGCGGTTTGAGGGGGCCGTAGGCCAGCGTATCGCGCCCCCGGCGCGCCATGACTTCCACGGGCATACAGCCCTCGAAAACCTTCCTGTCCTCAAAGCCGTGTACGTCGGCCTCCCGCGCGGCGGACAGGGCGTCGCGGAAGGCGTCGTACTCCTCCTCGGTCATGGGACAGTTGATATAATCGGCGGTGCCGCGGTCGTAGCGGGAACCGAACCACGCGCGCGACATGTCCACACTCGCGGCGGAGACCAGCGGCGCGGAGGCGTCGTAGAACGAAAGCGCGGTGGTGTCGCCGAGTAAATCGCGGAGGGCGTCGGAGAGGGCGTCGGAGGTCAGCGGCCCCGACGCTATCACGACTTCGCCCCCGGGGATTTCCGTCACTTCCCCGGGCGTGACGGTGATATTGGGATGTGCGCGGATACGTTCCGTGACGAGTGCGGAAAAACCGTGCCTGTCGACGGCCAGCGCCCCGCCGGCCTCGACGCGCGTCGCGTCGGCACATTCCAGAATCAGCGAACCCAGGCGGCGCAATTCCTCTTTCAACAGCCCGACCGCGTTGCTCAACTGGTCACTGCGTAGCGAATTGGAACAGCACAATTCCGCGAAATCGTCGGTGACGTGCGCCGGGGTACGTTTGACGGGTTTCATCTCGCGCAAGTCCACCCGGACGCCCCGCCGCGCCAATTGCCACGCGCATTCGCTCCCCGCAAGTCCCGCGCCGATGACTGTCACCGTATTCATGTTTGCTCCTTTTCCGTATCCGCCGCCTTTTTAGAAGTACGCTTCCGTACGGGCTTCGCTTCGTCGGTATCGGCGGCTTTTTTGCGTGTCGTGGATTTCTTCGCCGTCGCGGTCTCTGTATTCGCCGCCTTTTTGCGCGTGGTGGCCTTCTTCGCCGTGGCGGTCTCCGTGTCGGCGGATTTCTTGCGCGTCGTGGACTTCTTCGCCGTCGCCGTCTCCGTGTCGGCGGATTTCTTCACGGTCGCCGTCTTGCTTGTCGTCGACTTCTTCGCGGTGGCGGTCTTGCTTGTCGCCGACTTTTTCGCGGTTGTCGTCTTGCGTGTCGCGGATTTCTTCGCCGTCGACGATTCCGCGTCGCCGGACGGCGCGTCGGCGTCGCTCTTCTCCGACTTCTTGTAATACCCCCGCTGGTCTTCGGGTAAAAAGTTCGGACACGCCGGATTGATACAGAACGCCTTCTTTTTCCCCCGCCCCGACAATTTGAACATCGTCTGTCCGCACTCCGGACAGTCCTCCGCTAGCGGGACATCCCATGTCCGGAAGTCACAGGTAGCCGTCTTGTACTTGTTCGACACCTGGTTTTCGCAACAGTAGTACGTGTAGGACTTGTGGGTGTTCTGGCTGACGCCCGTCCGCTTCATGAGGCGCCCGCCGCACTTCGGACACCGCCCCGGCATGACCTCCACGAGCGGCATTGCGAACGTACATTCCGGGTAGCCCGGGCACGACAGGAACGGCCCGTACCGCCCCGACTTTATCACCAGATTCCGCCCGCAAATCGGGCAGACTTCCTCCGTGACCTGTTCCGGTACTTTGATTCGTACCCCCTCTAATGCCTGTTCGGCGTCGCGCAAGTCCCGCTCGAATTTGCCGTAGAACCCCCGCAAAACCGCCTTGCCCGACGTTTTGCCCTCCTCTACGCCGTCTAATTCCTCTTCCATGCGCGCCGTGAAACTTACGTCCGCAATCTCCGAAAAGCGCTCCTTCATCAACTGCGTGACCACCCGCCCAAGGTTCGTAATGTGAAGGTACTTCCCCTCTTTCATCACGTATTGGCGGTCAAGAATCGTCGATACCGTCGGCGCGTAGGTCGACGGCCTCCCGATTCCCTCCTCTTCCATGGCGCGAATCAGCGTGGCGTCGGTGTAGTGCGCGGGGGGCTGCGTGAATTTCTGGGCGGCGTCGTAGCCGCGCAAGTACAGAAGCTGTCCCTCCTGGAGCGACGGGAGCGGGGAGTAGACTTCCTCCTTTTCCTCGTCGCGGCCCTCCTCGTAGACCGCCGTAAAGCCGTTGAATTTCAGCGTAGAGGACGTGGCGCGGAAGACGTGCCGCCCCGCGCTGATGTCCACCGACACGCCGTCGTAGACCGCCGCCGACATCTGGCACGCCACGAAACGGCTCCAAATCAGCCGATATAACTGGTACTGCTCGCGCGTCAGACTGCCCTTGACGTTCTCGGGCGTACGGCTCACGTCGCTGGGCCGTATGGCCTCGTGGGCGTCCTGTGCGTTGCCCTTGGCGCGGTAACGCCGGGGCTGTTCGGGGCAGTAGGCCGCGCCGTAGTGTACCGACACGAACTCCCGCGCGGCGGCTATCGCCTCTTCCGACAGCCGCAAAGAATCCGTACGCATATAGGTTATCAGGCCCACGGCCCCCTCGCCCTCTATCTCGACGCCCTCGTACAACTGTTGCGCGATAGCCATTGTCCGCCGGGGCGTCATGTTCAGCTTGCGGGACGCGTCCTGCTGTAGCGTGGACGTAGTAAACGGCGGCGCGGGATTGCGGCGTTTCTCCGCGCGGCGTACCTGTGACACCGTGAACGCCCCGTCGATGGTCTCCCGTATGACGGCCTCCACGGCGTCGCGGTCGCGGAGTTCGCCCTTCTTGCCGTCGACGCCGTGCCAGTGCGCGGTAAACTGCGACGGGTCAGCGGGCGTCGCGGCGGCGCTGTTCTCCTCCTCCGCCGCGCGCATACGCACAGGCACCGGCATTCCGGCGGGGAGCGGGCGCTGTGACAAGGCGGCGTCGAGGGCCCAGTATTCCTCGGGCTGGAACTCCTCAATTTCGCGGTCGCGGTCGTCGACCATGCGCGTGGCCACCGACTGCACACGCCCCGCCGACAGTCCCCGGCGGATTTTCTGCCAGAGTAGCGGGCTCAATTTATAGCCAACCAGGCGGTCAAGGATTCGCCTTGTCTGCTGTGCGTCGACGAGGTCGAGGTCGATTTCTCGCGGCGATTCCACCGCCTTCCGCACGACGTTTTTCGTGATTTCGTTAAACGTCACGCGGCGGGCCTTCGCGTCCGGCAGGTCAAGCAACTGCTTCAGGTGCCACGAAATCGCCTCGCCTTCGCGGTCGGGGTCGGTGGCAAGGTACACCGTATCGGCCTTTCCGGCGGCCTTCTTCAACTCCCGTATGAGTTCCTCTTTCCCCTTAATCGGTTCGTAGACCGGCTCAAAGTCGCGCTCCACATCCACGCCCAACTTGCTTTTAGGCAGGTCGCGGAGGTGTCCCATACTCGCCCGGACTTCGTAATCCTTCCCTAAGTATTTCTCAATCGTTTTCGCCTTCGCCGGGGATTCCACAATGACAAGACTGTGCATTCCGACATCATTCCTCCATAATCTAACAATTCACGGGTCGTCCCGTAGTTCCACGGTGCGCGTATAACGCTTTCCGTCGTGTTCGCGCACACAGCCGCCAATCTGCAACATCGTCAGTTCCGCCAAGACTTGCGGCGTCGACAGCCCGCTGTCTGCAATCAGGTCGTCAATTTGCACGGGCTCCCGGGCGTCCAACAGGCGGAGAATTTGCGCCTGCTGTTCGGAAACAGTGCCGTCCTCGACCGACACCACCGGAAGCGGCGCGTCCGCGACGCCCCGGGCGGGTTCCGCGTCCTCGATACCCCGTACAGGTTTCGCGGCGGCGTCGGGCACGGGCGGCGGGATTTCCCGCGACGGCCTGAGTTTGTCCCGAAAGCGCGCGGCGTATGCCTCGAAAATGTCGGCGGCGTCGGAGACGAGCGACGCGCCGTCGCGAATCAGTCGGTTGCAACCCTGACTGGTATAGGCGTCAATCGGGCCGGGGACGGCGAACACGTCGCGGCCCTGTTCCAGCGCCCGCGACGCCGTAATCAGCGCGCCACTGCGCAGCGGCGCTTCCACGACGAGCGTACCCACGGAGACGCCCGACAGAATCCGGTTCCGGGGCGGGAAATTCCCGGGAAGCGGTTCGGTACCGGGCGGGTACTCCGATAGCAAAGCGCCCGTCGCCGCGACATCCTCGTATAAGCCGTAGTTCTCCCTCGGGTAGACCACGTCCAGACCGTTCCCCAACAGGCCCAGCGTGACGCCGCCGCCCAGTAAGGCCCCGCGAATCGCGGCGGAGTCGATACCCCGCGCCAGCCCGCTCGCGACTATCGCGCCGCCCGTCGCCAGGCCGTAGCCGATTCTCTCCGCGCAGGCCACCCCGTAGGGCGTACACTTGCGCGTCCCCACGGCGCTGACGACAATTTCCTCGTCCAAAGGCGGCAGGTGCCCGCGCACGTACAGCAGGCAGGGCGGGTCGTAGATGTTCCGCAGGCGGTTCGGGTAATTCGCGTCCTGAAGCGTCAACAGGTCGATGTTCAACTTCTGACAGCGTTCCAGAACCCGCTCGGCGGCGTCAAGGGAACGGTTCGACAGAATCGCGGCCTGTTGCCGTTCGAGGCCCTCCACAAGCGACAGCTCCGGCGGCTCGGCGAAGTACACGCTCTCCGGCGTGCCGAAGTGGCGCAACAGCAACAGGCGCGTTTGATTGCGCAGTCCCGGCAGGCGCGTCAGCCAGAGCCAGTATTTCAGGGCCGACATCATGCCCGGTCATTCCTTTCGTCTTGTCAAAATGCCCGTGCGGCCTCCCAGAGAATCACGGCGGCGGCGACGGCGGCGTTGAGGGATTCGCAGTGCTCGCGCATGGGGATTTCCATCACGGCGTCGCACATCGACAGCACCGCTTGCGAAAGCCCGCCGCCCTCGCTCCCGATAGCCGCCGCGAAGCGCGACAGCGGTACTTCCCGCACGTCGGCGGCGTCGGCGCGCAGGGCGGCCCCGTACAGCGGCAGTCCGGAGCGCCGCAGAAGCCCCGACACGTCCTCCGCCGTACAGGCCCACGCCGGAACCCGGAACAGCGCGCCCATCGTGGCCCGTACGGTTTTCGGGTGCCACAGCCCCGCGCAGCCCGGCAACAGGAATACGCCGTCCGCGCCGAAGGCGTCCGCCGTGCGGAGAATTGTCCCGACGTTGCCGGGGTCTTGGAGGGCGTCGAGTACGAGGTAGCGCCGCCCGTCGAGCGTATGCGGCAAAGTTCTCTCGGGTATCGCGCAGACGCACAGCACGCCTTGCGGGGTTTTCGACGGGGAGAGCGTGCGCATGAGGTCGGGCGGCACCGATACCGCCCGCACGCCTTCCGGCAAGTCCGGGAGTTGCGTCCCGGGCGTGGAAACCACCGTGCGCAGTACGCCGTACCGCAAGGCCTCGCGGAGTAATTTCGGGCCGTCGCAGACGAACGCGCCTTGCTCCTCCCGGTACGACGCCGATATGACAAGTTTCCGTACATGTGCCGCCAGCGGGTTTGTACGGCTGGTAATCCATTCCATTGCGGTCGCTCCCATCTCCGCAAAAATACAGCGGGCCAATCATATCACAGGCCCGACGGGGATTGCAAGACGGTATGACAAATTTTTATTGCAATCCGCGCGCAATTGTCTTGCGGATAGGCAAATTGTGAAAAACCGCGCCGCTTTCGACGCGCGCACGCGCTGGAAAAGGCGCGTAATTTTCCCGGATATGCCCTTGCAAACCGCCGGGGAGGGTGATATAATAAAATTACGCTAATATGGCAATCATCGCAACAGGCAGGTGGGGCATTATGAAACCTGAACAGGGGGCGTCGCCGGAGAGGGCGTCGCTCGACGCCGGACACGGAGACAAAATCGGTCGCCGTGTGTTTTTTGTGAGGGGGTGTCGCGGTGGGTGAGTACACGCTGACGGTCGTCGTACTGGCGCTCGCGGCGCTCGTCCGCTTACTGGTCATCCCGAAGTTTACGCTCATGCCGGGGCGCTTCCAGTTGGTTCTCGAACAGTGCGTGAGGCTTTGCGACGCCGCTGCCGGACTGCTCCTGAAAGTCGGACAGGCCCTCAAAGCGGCGGCTGTCGGACTGCTACGGGGCCTTGTGCGCGTCGCGCGCGCCGTCGCCGGATTCTGCGCGCGCCACGTCGCGGAGCTGATAGCGTGGGGCGTCGTCATCGGCGTACTGCTCCTGCTGTGCATGCTGGTACCCGGCGCGCCCGAACACGAGGACATCAACGTAGCCATGCGCGACGCCGTACTGCACGACGAGAACCGCGTCAGCCTGTTCGGACTGGCCGAGGTCAACCCGTCCCTGATAGCCGCCATGACCGTAAGCGGTATTCTGCTGATAGGCGCGCTGTTGATTCGCCTGTTTCTCGTGCCGAAACTGTCCCTGGTGCCGGGGCGCTTCCAGCTCGTGTTAGAGGAAATTATCAACCTTCTGGACGGCCTCGCCGGAGTAGCCGACAGCAAAAGCGTCAAGATTCCCTTTATCGGCGCGTATGTGTTCGCGGCGGGCGTCTACATCTTCACGGGGACGCTCTTTGAACTTATCGGCTTACAGGCCGTCACGACGCACGGGACTTCCGTTACGCTCCCCGCGCCGTTGAGCGATGTCAACGCCGCGATTTGCATGGGCTGTTTAAGTTATCTCGTGATACTGTTCGGCGGTACCGTACACCGGGGCCGCAAGGGCGTTGTCGCCGCCCTGAAAGAGTTCTCACTGCCCATTTCCATGAGCTTCCGTCTGTTCGGCGCGCTCTTGAGCGGCCTTCTTGTGACGGACCTCGTTTACCACTACGCCGCGCTCAGTTACGGCGTCCCGGTTATCGTGGGCGTCATTTTCACGCTCCTGCACGCCGTCGTACAGACCTACGTGCTGACGATGCTCGTCGGCATGTACTACCACGAAGTCACCGAGGAAGAGGAGCCGAAAGAAAACTCCGTGGACTTGTCCGCATGAAAGCCTCTGCTTTCGCCTGACCGTCGAAAGCGGTCGAAAGAAAATACCTTGATGGGGGAAAGAACACCATGAAACACAAGAAAGTATACGCCCTGCTCCTGTTGACCTTCCTGCTGGCGGGACTGTTCGCCGTCCCGGCGCTCGCCGCCCCCGTGGATATGCCGCCCGAAATGGCCATGAGCGCCGCGCAGAACGAGGGACAGATTATCTCCGGCAAGGCTATCGCGTGCGGAATCGCCGTGGGCCTCGCCGCCGGGGCGGGCGCGGTCGCTATGGGTATCGCCGTGGCCAAGACGAACGGGAGCATTGCCCGTCAGCCCGAAGCCGCCGGGCAGATTCGCTCCACGCTGATGTTGGGCCTCGTGTTCATCGAGACGGCCATTATCTACGCCCTGCTCGTGGCCATTCTGATTATCTTTGTCCTGTAAAGGCGGGTGCAGAGGGAATGCCACTGAATATTGACTTTCAACAGATTCTGTTACACCTGCTGAATTTTGCCATTCTCGCGGCGGGGCTGTACTTCCTGCTCTACAAGCCCGTCAAGCAGTTCATGGCGAAGCGCATGAGCGTGTACGGGGAACGCGAGGCCGCCGCGTCGAAGAACGAGACCGAGGCCGAAAAGCTCCGGCAGAAGTACGAGCAGATGATTCTCGACGCGGACGAGGAAATCCAGCGGCAGAAGGCCGAAGCCAGTGAGGAACTCGAAGCCGAAAAGCGTCTGCAACTCGACCAGGCGCGCGCGGAGGCCCGGAAAATCATCAGTACCGCGAGCAAGACGGCGGAAATCCGCAGTCAGAAGGTGCTACAGGACGCCCACGAGGAAGTACGGGCAATGGCGGTCGAGATGGTAGAGAAACTGGTCATGGAGTCGGGCGGGGAGGCCCTGGACGCGTTTTTAGACGCGGCGGAGAGAAAGCAGGCGGACAATGGCTGAGACGAAACACCGGGTCGTGTTGCAGAGCGACGCGCCCCCTACCGAAGAACAGAAGCGGCGTCTCGGCGCGTTCGTACAGCGAACCTACGATTTCGACGCCCCGATTGAGTGGGAGGAGACGCCGGAGCTTTCCGGCGGATTCCGCCTGCACGTCGACCGCGACTTGTACGACTGGAGCCTTGAGGGACGCCTGCGGCAGTTCCGCGACAGAATGGCCCAGCTTCCCGCGGGCCCCAAGAATATTATGCCGCTGTTGCGCGACACCATGGAGAAGTTTTCGCCGGACGTACTCCGCGAGGAGCGCGGCGAGGTGGCGTCTGTGGGCGACGGTATCGCCCGCGTGAAGGGCCTCCCGAACGCCGCCTACGGCGAAGTGTTAGAGTTTTCCAACGGCGTCCGGGGCATGGTACAGGACCTGAAAGAGGATTCCATAGGCTGCGTGCTGTTCCACGACGACGGGAGCGTAAAAGAAGGGAGTACGGCGCGCTGTACGGGCAACACCGCCGGCATGCCCGTCGGGATTCAGTTCCTCGGGCGCGTCGTCGACGCCCTCGGCACGCCCATCGACGGCAAGGGCGCGATTAAGTTCGACGGCTACCGCCCCATTGAAATTCCCGCGCCGGGAATCCTGGAGCGCCAGCCCGTGGACAAGCCCCTCGAAACCGGGATTCTGTGCATTGACTCCATGTTCCCTATCGGGCGCGGACAGCGTGAGTTGATTATCGGCGACCGCCAGACCGGAAAGACCGCCCTCGCCGTCGATACGATTCTCAACCAGAAGAACGAGAAGGTAATCTGTATCTACGTGGCAATCGGGCAGAAGTCCAGCGCGGTGGCGCAACTCGCCGCCAGTCTGGAAAAGCACGGGGCCATGGACTACACGATTATTATCAACGCCCCCGCCAGCGCCCCCGCCGCAGAGCAGTATATCGCCCCTTACGCCGGGTGCGCCATGGGCGAACACTTCATGTATATGGGCCGCGACGTGCTGATTATCTACGACGACCTCAGCAAACACGCTATCGCCTACCGCGCTTTGAGCCTCCTGTTGGAACGCTCCCCGGGGCGCGAAGCCTTCCCCGGCGACGTGTTCTATCTGCACTCCCGCCTGTTGGAACGCTCCGCGCACCTGTGCGACGAATTAGGCGGCGGCAGTCTGACGGCGTTGCCCATCATCGAAACGCAGGCCGGCGACGTGTCCGCCTACATCCCGACGAACGTCATCTCGATTACGGACGGGCAAATCTACCTCGAAAGCAACCTGTTCTTCTCCGGACAGCGTCCGGCGGTGAATGTGGGCCTGTCGGTGTCGCGTGTCGGCGGCGACGCGCAAACAAAGGCTATGAAACGCGCCTCCGGCGCGCTCCGTCTCGATTTGGCCCAGTACCGCGAGATGGAAGTCTTTACCCAGTTCTCCAGCGACCTCGACGACACCACCAAGCGGCAGTTGATTTACGGCAGTGGCCTGATGTTACTGTTGCGGCAGAACCAGTATTCGCCCATGAGCCGACACCGTCAGGTGGCCCTACTCGTCGCGGCGCTGTCGCATACGATGGTTGACATCCCGCAGAACCGCCTCAACGAGTACCGCGAGGAACTGCTGACGACGATTGAACGGAGTAACCGCAACGAGTGCCAGCGAATCGACCGCAACGGCAAGCTCGACGACGAAGACCGCGAGCGCATTCTGAACACGGCGAAGAAGTTCGCGGAGGACTACTTGCGGCGTCTGCGGCGGAAGGACGAGGAGAAGTCGGCGAAGCAGGGCGGTGGCGCGTAATGGCCAACGTCAAGGAACTCAAGGCCCGTATCGAGGGCGTACAGGAGACGCGCAAAATCACGAACGCCATGTACCTCGTGGCGTCGACCAAGCTACGCCACGCGCGCGAGGCCCTCGACCGCACGCGCCCCTATTTCGACGCCATGCGCCAGGAAGTGGAGCGCGTATTCCGTACCGGACAGAGTGCCCGGAGCCGCTACTTCTACTCCCCCGAAGGCGGGATTCCCAAGAAGGGCGTCTGCGGCATTCTGGTCATTACCGCCGACAAGGGCCTCGCGGGGGCCTACAACCTGAATGCGCTCCGCAAGGCCGAGGAAATCCTGAAAGAAAAGCCCGATTCGCGGCTGTTCGTCGTGGGGGAGTACGGGCGGCGGCATTTCCGCATGAGGCACCGCGCATTCGAGACCGACTTCCGCTTTACGGCGCAAGACCCGACGTTCAACCGCGCCCGACAGATTTGCACGCAGTTACTGGACCTCTACGACAAGAAGGAACTCAACGAAATTGTCGTGGTCTACACGGAAATGAAAAGCTCTTTGAGTACGGAGACGATGCTACAGCACCTGCTTCCCATGAAGCGGGAACCGTTTGCAAGTGAGGAGGCCGACGAGAACGACGGGCAATTCGAGTTCCTGCCCTCGTTCGACGCCGTACTCGCCGCCGTCATGCGGAGCTACATCAGCGGGTTCATCTACAGCGCGCTGGTCGACAGCTTTTGCAGTGAACAAAATTCCCGTGTCACGGCGATGGACGCCGCCGGGCGCAACGCCGAAGAGCTGTTGTCGGACTTGTCCCTACAGCTCAACCGGGAGCGCCAGAGTGCCATTACACAGGAGATTACGGAGATTTCCGCCGGGGCTATGGCACAGCGGCGGAATAACAACGGAAAGGAGGCGTCGTCTTGAACTCGGGAGTAATTGTACAGGTTTCCGGGCCTGTCGTGGACGTGCGCTTTGAGCCCGGAAAACTGCCAGGTATCCGGGAAGTCCTGTTCGTACAGGTCGAAAACCAGGAGCGCGTGATGGAAGTCAGCCAGCACGTAGGCCGCGAATGCGTACGCTGTGTACTGTTCAGCGGGAGCGAGGGCCTCCGGCGCGGCATGACCGTCACGGCCCCCGGGCGCACGATTCGCGTACCCGTCGGGAAGAACGTGCTCGGGCGGATGTTCAACGTACTCGGCGCGCCCATCGACGGCGGCGACGCCGTGCCGGAGGACGCCGAACGGTGGAGTATCTACCGCAAGCCGCCCGGATTCGACCAGCAAAACCCGTCCGTGGAGATTCTCGAAACGGGTATCAAAGTCATCGACTTGCTTGCCCCCTACGCGCGCGGCGGCAAAGTCGGCTTATTCGGCGGCGCGGGCGTCGGGAAGACCGTGCTCATACAGGAACTTATCCACAACGTCGCCATGGAGCACGACGGCTACTCTATCTTTACGGGCGTCGGGGAGCGTAGCCGCGAGGGGAACGACCTCTGGCGCGAAATGCGCGAAAGCGGCGTCATCGACCGTACCGCATTGGTATTCGGACAGATGAACGAATCGCCGGGCGTGCGTATGCGCGTACCGTTGTCGGGACTGACGATGGCGGAGTATTTCCGCGACAAGGAGCACCGCGACGTACTGCTCTTTATCGACAACATTTTCCGTTTCGTACAGGCCGGCAGCGAAGTTTCGACGCTGTTGGGCCGTATGCCGTCCGCCGTGGGCTACCAGCCGACATTAGCGAACGAAATGGGCGAATTGCAGGAGCGTATCACGTCCACGCGGGAGGGTTCGATTACCTCCGTACAGGCGGTGTACGTCCCCGCCGACGACCTCACCGACCCCGCCACCGCCGCGACGTTTACGCACCTGGACGCCACCACCGTACTGAGCCGTAAAATCGTGGAGGAGGGCATTTACCCGGCGGTAGACCCGCTGGCGTCCACGTCGCGTATCCTGCAGGCCGACACCGTCGGGGAGAAGCACTACTTCACCGCCCGCCGCGTGCAGGAAATGCTACAGAAGTACCGCGAATTGCAGGACATCATCGCAATTCTGGGCATGGACGAGTTGAGCGACGAGGACAAGGAAATTGTGTACCGGGCGCGCAAAATCAAGCGCTTCCTGTCACAGCCCTTCCACGTCGGCGAAAAGTTCACGGGCATTCCGGGGCGCTACGTCAAGCTCGCCGACACCCTCGAAGGGTTCGCCGCGATTATCAACGGCGACATGGACAAGTACCCGGAGGCCGCGTTCTACAACGTCGGCACCATCGAAGACGCGCTCGCGAAGGCGAAAACGTTGGAGGCGCAGTAAGCATGGCGGAAGAATTTCGGGTACACATTCTCGCCTCCGACCGCGACTTTTTCGACGGCGCGTGTACTTCCATTCGTCTCCCGACCATCGACGGGGAAATTGGCATTATGGCCCGGCATATCAACCTCGTCACGGCGCTGGTACCCGGCGAAATGTGGTACCGTCTCCCGGACGGCACCGAGCGCACGGCGGCCATCAGTCACGGACTGCTCCGCATGGAGAATAACGACGTGCTGATTCTCGTCGACAGCGCCGAGCACCCCGAGGAAATCGACATGGTACGCGCCCGCCGCGCCGCCGAACACGCGAAAGAAATCATGTTGCAGAGCAAGAGCTGGCAGGAGTACCTACAGACGCAGGCGAGCCTTTCGCGGGCGATGAACCGTCTGAAGGCCGCGCACCGCGCCGATTCGCGGGAATTTGACTGACGAAACCGGGAAACTGTACGGACACCGCAAGCGGCTTCCGTACAGTTTCCGCTATACGGCCCCCTCCGTCGCTCCGCGTCGCCTCCGGGCACGGCGGAGGAGGCAAAACAAGCCCCGCGTCGCCCCACGGAGTGGGCGACACTACAGAAAGCAGGTGGAATATGTCCCTTGACCGTTACGAATCGCCGCTGTCGTCGCGCTACGCCTCGGCCTTTATGCTGGAATTGTTCTCCCATCGCAGGCGTATTGAGACGTGGCGGCGCTTATGGATTGAGCTGGCCCGCGCGGAATCGCGTCTCGGGCTTCCCGTCACGCCCGCGCAGGTCGCAGAACTTGAGGCGCATTTGCACGACATTGACTTTGACTTAGCCGCCAAACGTGAGGCCGAAGTGCGTCACGATGTCATGGCGCATATCTACGCCTACGGCAAAGTAGCGCCGTCCGCCGCCGGGATTCTCCATTTGGGCGCGACGAGCTGTTATGTCACCGACAACGCCGACCTGATTCTCTACCGCGAAGGGTTGCGCTATCTCCGGGGCGGACTGCTGGCGGTACTGAAAAACCTGTCGGCGTTCGCGCGGGAGCACCGCGCCACCCCGACATTAGGCTATACCCACTATCAGCCCGCGCAACTCGTGACCGTCGGCAAACGCGCTACGCTCTGGATGCAGGACTTTCTTTCGGACTTGGAGGAACTGGACTTCACCATTTCGCGTATGAAATTCTTAGGCTGTCGGGGCACGACGGGCACGGAAGCGAGTTTTATGGACTTGTTCGAGGGCGACGGCGCGAAAGTCGACGAGATGAACCGTCAGATTTCGGCGGCGTTCGGGTTCGAGACGTGCTATCCGGTGTCCGGGCAGACCTACCCCCGCAAGACTGACAGCGCAATCTTGAACGCCTTAAGCGCAATCGCCCAAAGCGCGTACCGTATGGCCAACGATATCCGGCTTTTACAGCACGACCGGCAATTAGAGGAACCGTTCGAGAAACATCAAATCGGCTCTTCCGCAATGGCCTACAAACGAAATCCCATGCGTTGCGAGCGAATCTGTTCGCTGTCGCGCTACCTGATGGCCGACGCCGCCAACGCGCCCATGACAGCGTCCGTACAGTGGCTGGAGCGCACGTTAGACGATTCCGCCAACCGCCGAATCTCACTGCCGGAAGGCTTCCTGTGCGCCGACGCCGTGCTGAGACTGTGCCGCAATGTCACGGACGGGTTGCGCGTCAACGAGAAAATCGTCGACAAAACCTGCCGGGAGTACCTGCCGTTCATCGCGACGGAAAACCTGATGATGGAGGCGGTCAAGCGCGGCGGGAACCGTCAGGAACTGCATGAGGTAATCCGGACTTGTTCCATGGCCGCAACCCTGAATATGCGCGAGGGCGGGCCGTGCGACTTACTCGACCGGCTGTCGAAGGAGGCGGCGTTCTCGATGACACGCGCGGAGATGGAAGCGCTTCTGGAACCGTCGCGGTATATCGGGCGTTGCCCGGAACAGGTCGACGCCTTTTTGTCGCAAGTCGAACCGCTCTTACAAGAGGCCAGCGCGGAGAGCGTGGAAATCAACCTGTAAACGTAAAACGGCCTCCCCATGACAACAGGGGAGGCCGTCATTTATTCTGTCCGGGCGTCCGGGGGAGGGGGAAAGTCTTCGAGGATTTCCGGTGCCGGGGGCAGGGGATTTGAGGCCGCCGCGACGATTTCCGGTGCCGGAGGCAGGGGATTTGAGGCTGTCACACCGATTTCCGGTGCCGGGGCCGCCGCGACAATTTCCGGTGCCGGGGGCAAGGTATCCGGGGCCGCCGCGACAGCCTTCGACCCGGGTACCGCGCGCCAGTGCAGGGAAGTCACGTTGAACAGCGGTTCGCACACGTACAACAGCGCCGGGAGGAAAAACAGACTGATTACCGCCGAAATCACCGCGCCGCGCGCTAACATAATACAAATAGTTCCGATTAAGTCGATAGTCGCGATAAACGACACGCCGAGGGTCGCGCTGAAGAGTACGAGCGCGCTGGTGATAATCGACGCGTCGGAAGTGTCGGCGGCAATCTGAATAGCCTCCCGTCTGGATTTCCCGGCGCGTAACTCCTCCTGAAAGCGGGAAGTCATGAGGATTGCATAGTCGACGGTCGCGCCGAGCTGAATACTGCTGATAATCACGGGCGCGAGAAAAAAGTTTTCGGTTCCGGTGAAGTAGGCGATACTCTGGTTAATCTGAATGGCGAGTTCGATGGTGGCGACGAGTACGAGCGGCACGGACAGCGACTGGAACGTAAGCAGAATAATCAGGAATATCGCCGCGACGGAAAGGAAGTTCGTCAGCCGAATATCGGGGCCGGACGTGTCAATCAGCCCCTGATACAGCGCGCCCTCCCCGGTAATCATGGCGTCGGGGTCGTAGGTCTGCAAAATGGCGTCCATGTCCTGCATTTGCCTCTGTATCTGCTCCGTCGCGGTCTGGTACGACGAGTTCACCATTAAGAGCTGATAGCCGCCCTGTTTGAGCATTTCCTTGAGGCTGGACGGGATGAAGAAATCCGGAAGGCCGCTCCCGAGCATTTTGTGGTACGAGACTACGGACGTAATCCCGGGCAGATTTTCGAGACGCTTTTCGATGTCGCTCATCTGCGCGGCGTTGAGGTCGTCGCGCAGTACGATGAAATGCGACGTTGCCATATCAAACTCGGTTTTGAGTTTGTTGTTGCTGACGATGGAGGCGATATCCTGCGGGAGAGAGTCGTCAATCTGGTAGTAGACCCCGGCGCGGCTGGACGCGTACACCGACGGCACGGCGAGCAGTACCATCAGCACGACTAACAGGCGGTAGTGCCGCAGAATCAGGGTATTGACGCCGTGGAAGTTCGGAATCAGCACGCGGTGGCGGTGGCGCTCAATCCAGTGGTCGAACAGGAGCAGGAAGGACGGGAGCACGAGTACGACAGTGGTCACGCCGAGCACGACGCCCTTCGCCATCACGACGCCCAAGTCGCGGCCCAGCGTCATGCGCATGAAGCACAGCGCGAGGAATCCGGCGATAGTCGTCATACTCGAACCCGACAGCGACCGGAACGCCGCCACGACAGCCTGTGCCATAGCGTCGCGGCGGTCGGCGTAGTTCGGACGCTCCGCGACGTAGCGGTGATAGAGGAAGATGGAGTAGTCGACGGTGACGCCCAACTGTAAAACGGCGGCGATTGCTTTCGTCAGGAACGAGATTTCCCCTAGTAAAACGTTCGTGCCGAGGTTGTACACGACCGCGATACCGATACTCATCATGAGCACGAACGGCAAAACCGTCGATTCCAGGCACAGCGACAGCGAAACCAGCGCGAGCAGTACGGCAAAGCCGACAAAGTACGGTAACTCCCCCTCCATGATGTCGCGGGTGTCCTTCGTGACGACGGAGAAGCCCGCGAGGAAGCATTTCTCGTTACAGAGTTTCCGCACGTCGTCAATGGCCCGCATGGTCTCGTTGGACGCCCCCGGGTGGTCGTACTGTATCAACATCATCGTGGCGTCGCCGGAGAAGAACATGTCGCGGAACTGCGCCGGAATCATCTCTACGGGAAGCTGTACGCCGACGAGGTTGCTTACCCAGAGCGCGTTCGACACGCCTTCGACCTTCTTGATATCGTGTACGAGGTCGTTGGCGTACCCGGCGGGCATGCCCTCGACTATCAACATATTCGTCGCGGCCATATTGAACGGGTCTTCCAGTAATTTTTCGCCGCGCGACGCGGGCAAGTCGGCGGGGATGTACGAGAGGATATCGTAATTGACGCGCGTGGCGACGTAGCCCAGCGCGGACGGAATCATGAGCAGTACGGCGACAGTCAGCACGAGGGCGGGCTTTCGTGTCAGCCAGTGGGCGATTTTCTCAAGCATGGCGCGCCCTCCTCAGTGGAAAAGTCCGGTCAGGGCGTTCCAGAAGTCGCGGAACATCTGCCCGAGGCGGGAAAGGAACGTGCCATTGTCCTTCGTCGTGGCGTTGGTCGTGCTCGTCGATTCGTCCTCTTCTTCAATTTCCTGCGTGCGAATCAAAATTTGTACGCTCTGCGGCGCGGGGTTCTCCGGGGAGGTCAGCGACTGCGCCTCCGCGCCGGAATCCATTTGCAACAGGTTGTTGACATCCCCGCTGTAATCGTCCCAGGTATCCTCTATCAAATCCGTGATGGTGTCTTTCGCGGATTGCAAGTCTTTTGTGGTGTCCATGCCGTCGGCGGCCTTGCGGATGGTGGAAGTCAGGCCCTTGAGAGTGTCACTGGTACCGGTGTCGAGTTTGTCGCCGCCCGACTTCAAGAGCGTTTCCGTACGGGCAATCAGTTCGTTTACGTCGCGAATCGCGGTCGTCGATACGCCTGTTAAACTTTTCAGGGTTTCGAGGGCGCTTCTTGCGGAGGGTTCGTAGGCGTTGAGGACATTCCGTAGGGCGTCGGTGTCGGAGAGCGTGGAGCGTAAGACGGCGGACGTATCGCGGACTTTGCCCGAGGCGGCGCGGGCCGTCGCCGATACGTCGCGGATAGTCCCCGACGTGTGGCGTAAGGAAACCAGTGTCCCGCGTAACTGCTTCGAGGCGTCCGTGAGGGATTCCAGCAAGTCCGCCAGACTGCGGAGGGTGTCCTGTAAGGGCGCGGTGGTGTCGCGGAGGGCGGCGGACGCGGCGCGCAAGTCGCCGGAGGTGTCGCGCAAGTCGCCCAGAATGGTACGCAGGTCGCCGGAGTTGTCGCGGAGACTGCCCGAGAGCGTGCGCAAGTCGCCGGAGGCGTCGCGGAGAATCTCCGACACCCGCCGGGCGTCTTCGACCATCTCTATCAGGTCGTCCAGCTCGTTGCACAAGTCCGACAAGTCCCACATGACGTTCGCCGCCATATTCGACACGTCGTCGAGGGTCTGGTTGGCGCTCCTCGCGACGCCGTTTATATTCTGGTCGATGTTGCCGATAGAGGACAACAGCAGTTCGAGGGCGGCGGAGCCTTCCGGGGACTGGTAGAGCGTCCAGATTTGCTCCATCTGCCGGGCGGTCGTCCGGGCGTCGGTTTGGGAGTAGCCGCGCTGTTGGAGAATCCCGGCGGCGAATGTCTGGAAATCCGGCGCGTTGTAGAGCGCGCGCAACGCCTGATAGGTTTCCGTGAGTTCCTGCGCCTCGATGACCGCCTCGTTGCCCGACTGGAACAGCGCCGAGACGGTCGCGGCGGTTTCGGCGTCGAGCCCCTGCGCGGTGAGCATGGCCGTATAGAACGCGCCTTCATTGGGCGTCTCGCCCGTGGCGGTGAGGTTGTAGAGCGCGACAATCTGCCGCACGTTGTCCAAGTCGCTCTGCGTCAGGCCGACCGAACTGCCCGACGACGTACCCGAACGCGACGGAATCCCCGTATCACTCAGGGCGTCGCCGAGCTGGTTCAGGCTGAGACGCAGTTCCGAGGCGTCCCGCAAAATACGGGTTACGTCGTCCGTGCCTCCTTCGAGTTCTTCGAGGCCGCCTTCGAGCGATTCCAGCCCGCCTTCCAGCGTCTCCAAATTGACTTCCAGCGTCTCCATACCTCTTTCCGTCGCGGACAGGTCGCCTTCCATCGACGCGAGGCCGTTTTCCACGTCCGTCAGGCCCGTGTCGACCGCCGTCAGACTGCTTGCGGTGTCGTTGAGACTGCTGGACGTGTCCTCTAGGCCCAGTTCCACGCTGACGAGGCTCCTTTCCAGCGTGACGAGGCCGCTTTCGATGTCGGACAGGCCGCTTTCCATGCGCCCCATGCCGCTTTCCAAGTCTTTGAGGGAATCTTCCAGCCCCGACAATTTGCCGTTCATTTGCAGTACGGTATCGACCAGCGTATTGAGCGCGGCGCGGCTGTCCGTCAGGAACGCTTCCGCCTCGTTGGCGTGTCGCGTCACCGGACTGAGCGCCCCCGCGAGCGTCTCAAAGTCGACCTGTACGCGGTCGAGGGAGTTGTAGACGTTGCCCTTCCCGGCGGAAATCGTGCGCCGCGCCTCGTCGAGTTCGTCGAGGCCGTTCGCCGTCTCGTAAAGGTTGCTCCGCATGCTCTGGAACGTGTCCAGCACGGTGTCGAGGCTGTCGGATAACTCGTGGTAGCTGTCCTCCAAGTCGCTCTTGCGTTCGCTTAGTTTCGCGATTTCGTCCAGTTGCGAGAGCGTCGCCGGCACCATCATGAACGTCATGCCGCCGAACGAGAAACTCTCCGCGCCGACGCGGATACTGAAATGCTGTTCCTCCCCGGGGAACGCGAGAAAGAGTACGGCCCGGAGATTGCCGATAAGCTGTATCTGCGCGCCGGGGGCCTCCAGGGACAAAATGTCGTCCTGGTTGAACACCGCCGCCGCCGTGAGGATGTAGTTATAGCGGGCGTAGTCGCTGGCGGCCTCGTTGGGTACGGCGTCGATGTTGATTTCGACGAGCCCGGTCTTCCCGGAAAGTTCCTCGGCCTTCGTCGGGACGCCGTTCAAGCGGTACTGTACGCCCAGCGTCCACGGGAGATTTTCAAAGGGTTCCTTCGTTTTGCCCTCGAAATAGAAGTGGGTCGGGGCGTCCTGCCCGAAATGGAACGTCAGGCGCTCGTCCTGCCGGACAGGCGCGGAGCCGTCCGTAAGGTTCACGACCTCGTCGTAGACGCCGTAATCGGTGAGGGAGGACGCGCCGCGCAAAGTGTAACTTTTCACGACGCTTCCGTTGGTGAGGTTGCCGTAATAGTCCGTGGTGGCGTAGTAGGCCTCGTCGCAGGAGGGGTGTACGCCGTCGTCAAGGACTTGCGCGGCGTCCGCGGCCCCGAACGTCAGCAGAACCGCCAGAATCACGCAGACAGGACGCCTGAATCTTCGGAGCGACATGGGAATACTTCCTTTCTTGAACAGATGTTAAATAACAGAAAACTGTTGACTTTCGCACACGCGCATATTATAATACAGTCATAGGGAAAACGCAATACGCATTTGCCGGAAAAGAAAAATTTTTTCCGGCGTATATTCGGGAGGTATCACCATGGCGGAAATTTCGGAAGACCGCCGCGCCAGACGGTCGCGTAAACTCTTAAAGCAGGGCTTTATGGACCTTTTACGGGAGAAGGGCTTCGCGCGGATATCCGTCCGGGACATCGCCGAGCGCGCCGACGTGAACCGGGGCACGTTCTATTTGCACTACCCCGACACCGCCGCGCTTATGCGGAGCGTCGAGGAAGACATGCTCAACGAGGCACAGGCGTTAGTCGACGCGCACTTTCAAGAGGCCGTGGAGGGAAATTCGCTGCGCCCCCTGTTCGAGCCGTTACTGGATTATGTAGTAGCCCACCGGGAGGCGTGCGCGACGCTGTTCAAGAACGATTCGTGCAGCGGCTTTCTGGAAGGGATTCAACGCTTGGCGTGCGTCAACGGGCGGCGTCTGATTGCGCGGCGCTACTCCGCCCTGACGGAAGAGCAGTTGTCGTACTTTTCCAGCTTCGTGGCGTTCGGGCTGACGGGGCTTATGAAGACATGGTTCGACCGCGGAATGTCCCTGCCCAAAGAGGAGCTTCTGGAAACGTCCGACAAACTCGTAAAGGGCGCGGCGTTCGCGCTCTACGGCAACGCGGTCACCTGAAAGGCCTCCCCCGTGACGACGGGGGAGGCTTTTTGTCGACCCGCGACGCGGGGAGGGGAGGCGTTTCCGTCCGAATGCCCGAAAACCGGGGCCGCCCGGGGTACTTTTTACGCATTTGTAACAATTCTGAAATAATTTCAAAATGGTTTCCGGATTGCGGTTGAATGTAACTCTTTTGTCACTTTTCTGGCGGAATTTGTATCCTGTTTTTTATCCCAACTTTTTACAGTTCCCGAAATCGGACGGATTTTAGGCTAATTTTCAGTTTTTTGCTTGACAAACCGACAGTTTCGGGGTATACTGTGCGCACCCTGAAAAGAGTAACAAATAGTTACAAGTTGTTTCCCGCACGGGAACCGTTGAAAAACGACTGGAGGAGTTGTAACATGGAAAGCAGAAAACAGAGCGGACAACGCCGTTGGTCGTGGGTACACCACGTTGTGACGCTCTCCGCCGCGTTGGTCGTTCTGTTCTCCGCGCTGTCCGCCGCAGGCTGGGTCGACGCCGACGCCCTCTATATCCTGACCGGAATCGAGGACAAGGCCATCGTACTCAAAGAGGACGCCTACGTATCCGCGCTCGCGTCCAAGCAGGTATACCTCACCGAGACCGGCACGAGCCGCGACGTGATTCTCACCGAGGGCCAGGATGTCACCATCCGCCACGGCGACGAAGTCATGACCGTGGTCTCGCGTCAGGAAAGGGTCTCCGCACTGCTGGACCGCATGCACGTTGAAATGTCTCCGCTCGAGATGATTTCCATTCAGGTCAGGGACGAGAACAACGTGGAAGTCGTGATTTCCGAAGACCTGACCTATTACGACCGCGAGACCGAGCCCGCCCCCCACGAGACCGTGCGCGTGCCCAGTGACAAGATTCCCGTCGGCACGGAGCAGGTCGTGCAGGAGGGCAAGGACGGCGAGCGTACTTGCGTCTATGAAGTCACCTGGTCGGGCGGCGAAATGCTCTCCCGGCAGTTGGTCGAGGAGGCCACCAATAACGCCGTCGACAAAATCGTAGAGTACGGCGTAGAGCCCGAACCCGTGCCCGTGGAGGCGGCCCCGATTCCCGAGCCCGACCCCGAGCCCGTCATCGAGACCCCCGCGAACAATTCGAGCCTGCCCATGGACAAACTCGTCGACGTTCGGAAGAACGGCAACGGCGGCGGAACCCTGGTTTTCAAGTCGGGCAGAACCGTCAAGTTCAAGGCCATCAAGAACATGACCGCCACGGCCTACAACAAGAACGAGCCGAAAGTGGGCACCATCACGGCCAGCGGAACCAAGGTTCACAAGGGCGTCGTCGCGGTCGACAGACGCGTCATCAAACTCGGCACCAGAATGTATATCGTCGCCAACGGCTACGAGTACGGCTACTCCGTCGCCGAGGACACCGGAGTTTTCGGAAACATTATCGACCTCTATTTCGAGAGCTACAGCGGAATGCAGCAGTTCGGACGCCGTTCCTGCACGGTCTATATCCTGGAATGACGGAATCAAACCCCCTGCCCGGTTGGGCGGGGGGTTCGCGTTTTCGGATTGGAAAGCCCCCGTTGACGCGGGGGCTTTCGCGGAATTGCCGGGTACAGCAGTTTTACAAGAAACGTCCGGCTTTCAGCCGCTCCGGCGTGTGGAGACGACAAAAGCCCGTCAGCGTTCCCAGAGACGCCGCATGGCGCGCACCCGTCAGCGTTCCCAGAGACGCCGCACGGCGTCGGTATTGCGGCCCTCAATGGCGCGGAGGCGTTCGACCATACGCGCCTGTGCCTCGGGGTGTCCGGCGCGGGAAACAGCTTTATCCAATAATCCGCACAGCGACGCCTCCGACAGCGTGTCCAAGTCCGCGAACAGGTCTTCGCCCAGGTAGCGCAGGAACGCCGACACCTTCGGGTCGTACACCGCCCCTACGAGCGGAATCCCCTGTCCCGCCGCGAAAATCAGCGCGTGCAGGCGCATGGAAACTATGACTTCCATCCGGGAAAGCGCGCCGATAATCGTGCCCGTATCCCCGGCGTCGTCGAGGAAGTAGTGCGGGATACCGCCCAGCGCCGCCGCCGCCGGACGGTGTGCCGACGGGTCCTGACGCTTCTCAATCGACACGAAAACCGGCGTCAGGCCGTATTTCTCCCAGGCGTACCGCGCCGCCGCGCCGAATACCGGGGCTTTTTTGTCGTAGCCCTTCCAGTTACGCAACGCGAGGCACAAGTACCGCCCGCGCGGCGGGATTCCGGCCCGTTGCAGTACGGCGTCGACTTCCGCCTCCGGCGCGGGCGTGAGCGTCAGGGCCGGGTCGGCGGACAGGATGATTTCCGGTTTTGTCACGCGCAACGCGTTCAGCTCCCGAAGGGAGTCCGATTCGCGAAGGGTAATCATGTCG
>CAMHBH010000003.1 GCA_946183175.1 uncultured Oscillibacter sp. | reverse complement strand
ACTATGACGTAACCGGAAAGCGGTGTCCGGTGTACTACGTGGAGCACCCGGAGGCATGGGAGGCGTTGCGCGGCGACATCGCGTCGGTGAAGGCGCGCCTCGTGGCGGAAGCGGAGGCGGAGGCCGAAACAGACTGACAGACGGAAAGGGGGTTCTAACAGTTAAAAGAAACTTGTAAAAAGTTGCTAAAAATTATTAAATTTTAGAAGGGAGGCGAGCCGTTAGGAAAATTTACTTGTTATAAACTTCTGAATCTTGACAACGGGTATGGGGTGCGATATAATGCGGGAGAAGCAAACGCACCTTGAAAACTTGATATAGGCGGTTGCGGGAAGAAATGAAAGACGAGAACCAAGTCGAACCTTTCCCGCGTAAAATATCAAAGGTATCAGGCAATGAAACGCGTTGCTTTGATATGTACCGGTTCGTTAGCCGGGAATTTACGCCTGTGGAGAGTACAAGAACCTGTGAGTAGCCGTCCGGCGAAAGCATACTCGTTGAAACAGGAATGAAACGGAAGAGTTTATAACTTTTTGTAAGTTTTCAGTAACGGCGTCCGGAATGGACAGAGTAAAAGAAGCGGCGGCGAATCCGGAAACGCTCTGGCGGGTCTGGATTGACGCCCAACAGCGCGTCGTCTCGTTCCACGAACAGGAAAACGCGTGTCTGCTGGAGTTCCGCAGTCAGGAATTGTTCTGGAGTTGCGTCAACCAGTACGCCGGACTGCAATACCGCTACCAGTAAAGGCCTCCCCCGTGAAAACGGGGGAGGTTGCGTTATTTGCGTACAGCGCGGCACCCACCAGAACCAGTACAGCACCGCCACCCGTGGAAACGGGGAGTTGCGTTACTTGCGCTTCGCGACGTACAGCGCGGCGGAATAAACGATGGGCGCGACGGCAATCAACGTCAGCACGCCCGCGAACAGGTACGGCCCCGCGAACTGTAACAGGGCGTCGAGAATCACCAGAAAGCCCCCCGCGACCCATAGCGGCCCGGCCATACGGTGCGTACGGTTCCAGTTGTCCTCGTCGGCGAGCGTCCACGGGAGTTTGATTCCTATCGTGTAATTCTGTCGGCACTTGGGGAGGTAGTTCCCCAGCACGACGAACAGCGTACCCGTAAGGAGCATGGCGAACATGGTCATATTCACGGAGTAGCCCAGCGCATGCGGGTAAATCATCGCCGCCGCGAACAGCGACACCGCCGGACAAATCCACAGTACGAGGGCGCGGATTTTCCCGCCGACGTTGCCCGCCTTCGGGTCGTGCGACATCGCGAACGCGCAGAGCAGTTGCAAGCCCAGCAGGAACAGCGGCAGTCCGAATACGGCGAACGCCTTGGAACTCCACCCGTCCGGGACGCCGTAGAAATTGAAGTGCGTCGGGACACGTTCGGGCAGTCGCCCCCAGAGTACGACGCCCGCGCAGACAGGCAACAGGATACAGGCGGAAGTCAGTAAGAGATTACGTTTCACGGGAAGAGCCTCCTTTCAAGTCGGCAATCCAGCACAGCGCGTCCTCTAGTACGGACGTATTCAACTGGTAGTAGATGTAATTTTTCTCGCGGGTCTCGAACACGAGTTCGGCGTGTTTCAGGACGCTTAAATGATGGGAAATCGTGGCCCCGGTGAGGCCGAACCGCGCGGAGATTTCCCCGGCGGACAGTTTCCCGCCTTTGAGAAGCGTCAGGATTTCCCGCCGGACGGGGTTCGACAACGCTTTGAAAGTCTCTCCGAATCCCATGTCCACCCCTCTTTCTATTTAGAAGTTCATCTAAATACAGAGTAGCACAAAACGCCCCCGCTGTCAAGGGGCGTTTTGAAGTTTTTCTAAATAGCCGGAGCTTGACATACCGCGCAAAACTGCTATAATTTGGGCGTATCACCTGAATACCGATTGCAAGGGGGAAATTCTATGGCGTATATCTGCAACACGGATAAAAAGTCCAGTCCGAAGCATCATCAGGCGATGTTGGACGAACACAAGGCGGCGGCTTACGGGGCGGGATACGACCAGCCGATAGCGAAAATCCCGAAAAAGGACATTGTTTTCCTGTACGAGAACGGCGTCGGACTGGTGGCGTTCGGCTACGCCAGCGGCGTTGTGAACAGCGTCCCGGAGGAGGAAGAATACTCCACGCCGCTGAATCTGTTCACCTTCCTGAATCCGCCGATTTCCGCCGCTAAAATGAAGGAAATTACCGGGCACGATTTCTTTTTCCCGAAAACGGTGTTTTCCATTTCCGACGAGGACGCGCAGAAACTTATCGACAGCATGAAATAACACGGAAACGGGCTGACTTTTTGCAAGTCGGCCCGTTTCCGTGTTACTCTGGTATGGTTCCGGTCAAATCGACAGCGGCAGTCCGTTCAGCCAGCGGCGCAACAGGTCAAAGGCGTGGTTCGCGGCGAGGTTTTGCAGGATGTCGCGGCGGCGGCGGCCCAAGTCCAGCGCGCGGCAGAAGGTGCCCTCCGGCGTGGCGAGGCCGACGTACACCGTACCGACTTCGACGCCGCGCTCGTCGCGGTCGGGACCCGCGACGCCCGTCACGGATACCCCCACGGGCGCGCCCGTCACCTTGCATACGCCCTCCGCCATTGCCCGCGCGGTCGGCTCGGAGACCGCGCCGTGCGCGTCGAGTAAACCGGCGTCGACGCCCAGCACGTCGGCCTTGACTTGCGTCCAGTAGCTGACGACGCCGCCCCGGTACACCGCCGATACGCCCGGTATCGCCGTCAGGCGCGCGGCGAGCTGTCCGCCCGTACAGCTTTCGGCAGTCGCCAGCGTCAGCCCGCGCGCGCGCAGTCCCGACACGCACGCGTATTCCAGCCCCTTCACGTCGACGCCGTAGACGATATCGCCCAGCGCCGCCGCCACTTCCGACACCACCGGAGACAACATCGCTTCCGCCGCCTGTACGCTCTCCGCCTTCGCCGTCGCCCGGAGGCGTACTTCACTCGGTTTCGCGTAGGTCGCGAGGGTCGGGTTGCTCATACGCTCCATTTTGTCGCGCAAGAGTTCCTCAATCCGGCTTTCGCCCATGCCGAATGTCATGATATCCCGGGAGACAATCACCTCTTGCGACAGCCGCCGCAAATAAGGGATTGCGTAGCCTTCCAGCATGGTGCGCATTTCAAACGGCGGCCCGGGGAGCATGAGGACGTGTACGCCGTCCTCCTCGAACGCACAGCCCGGGGCCGTGCCGACAGGGTTGCCGAAAATCACACAGTCCACGGGGAGTTCGGCCTGCCGGATATTGTTTTCGGGCATGGGCGCGTGTAAGTTGCGCTCGTAGCGGGCGCGGATTTGCGCGACAATCTCCGGATGGAGTACGAGTTCCCGCCCGAACGCGCGGCAAATCGTCTGTTTCGTGAGGTCGTCGTAGGTGGGGCCCAAGCCGCCCGTCGTGATGATGATGTCGGCGCGGCGCCGCGCCTGCTCGACGGCCTCCCGGAGACGCCCGGCGTTGTCGCCGACGACCGTGTGCCAATAGACGTTGATTCCCAGCGCCGATAACGCCTGTGAAAGTTCCTGCGCGTTGGTGTTGGCGATATTCCCAAGCAACAGCTCCGTGCCGACCGCGATAATCTCGGCGATATGCGACATACTTTCCACTCCTTCCGCCGTTACGGCTTCATCCATTGCCATTCCGTACCCGACAGCGCCTCCGCGCACAGCGCCTCCACGTCAAGCGCCGCCTCCGCCGCCTCCACGTCCGGCAACTGCGGCCTCGTCGCGGGGTGGCGCGGCGTGAAGACGGTACAGCAGTCCTCATAAGGCAGTATCGACGTGTCATAGGTGCCGATTCTCTGCGCCGTGTGGATGATGTCGACTTTGTCCATGCCAATCAGCGGGCGGAGTACCGGGAGCGACACGACGCTTTCCGTCACGGCGAGGGCCTTCATAGTCTGACTGGCTACTTGTCCGAGGGATTCCCCCGTGACCAACGCCGTCACGCCCGACTGTTTCGCCACCGCCTGCGACAGCCTCATCATAAAGCGCCGCATAATCAGCGTAAAGTAGGCCTCCGGGCAGTACTTCCGGATTTCCTCTTGAATGCGCGTAAACGGCACAATGTGAATTTTCATGCGCCCACAGGAGGAAGTCAGGAGCTTGGAGAGCTGTAGGACTTTATCCTGTGCCTGCGGGGAGGTGTACGGCGGGGACACGAAGTGAATCAACTCCAGTTCGACGCCGCGCCGCGCAATCATCCACGAGGCTACCGGGGAGTCCAGTCCGCCGGAAATCAGGCTCAGCGCGCGCCCGCCCGTACCGACTGGAAGCCCGCCCGCGCCGTTGACCGACGGCGTGTGGACGTACGCCGCCTTTTCGCGGATTTCCACGTAGACCGTCAGGTCGGGGTTGTGCATTTCGGCGCGGACTTCCGGGAACGTCTCCGCGAGAAGTCCGCCGACGGCCTGACTGACCTGTATTGAGTTCATCGGGTACTGCTTATCGGCGCGCTTGGTCTCGACTTTGAACGTGCGCGCTTTCGCGAACTCCCCGGCGAGATAGCGCGCGGCGGCCTGCCGGATAGCTTCCGGGTCACGTTCGCACGGCATGGCGCGCGCCACGCGCACGACGCCGAAAACCTGTCGGGCGGCGTCGAACGCGGCGTCCATATCGCAGTCGCCGCCGAGAGGCTCGACGTAAATCGTACTCTGGCGTAGATAAATCTGGAAACTGCCATACCGCCGTAAGCGCCGGCTGACATTCGACAACAGTCTGTCCTCGAACGCGCGGCGGTTGAGGCCTTTCAGCACGACTTCCCCCAGTTTCAAAAGCAAGGTTTCTTTGGTTTCCATGGAATCCCCCGTCCGTTTCTGAATTTGGCCCATTATAGCACGGCGCGGCGCGGATTTCCACCGCCGACGCGAATTTCCTTGACAACTCCGCCCAGACCAGAGGCATTGACTGGTTTTGCTGCCCCGCAACGCGGGGAGACAAATCAAATCCCCCGTACGCCGCGCGGCGTACAGGGGGAGTTCTTAGCGCTTGTAGCTGTCCTTCAGGGACACGCTACGGTTAAAGACGAGGTGTCCGGGGCGGGAATCCTTGTTGTCGAGGCAGAAGTAGCCGAGGCGCATAAACTGGAAATTCGCGGGGGCCGTGGCGTCCTTGAGCGTCGATTCCACCTTACACCCCGTCAGGACTTCCAGTGAAGCGGGGTTCAGACATTCCATGAAGTCTTTCCCGGCGTCGTCGGGGGCGGCGTCCGAAAAGAGATTGTCGTAGAGCCGGACTTCGGCGTCAAGGGCGGTCGCGGCGTCGACCCAGTGGATGGTCGCGCCCTTGACTTTACGCCCGTCGGCGGGGTCGCCGCCCCTGCTGTCGGGGTCGTACTCGCAGAGTACCGCCGTAAGATTGCCGTCGGCGTCGTGCTCACAGCCCG
Organism: uncultured Oscillibacter sp.; assembly: GCA_946183175.1. Taxonomy (GTDB): domain Bacteria; phylum Bacillota; class Clostridia; order Oscillospirales; family Oscillospiraceae; genus Oscillibacter. The sequence continues at coordinate 27,369 of CAMHBH010000003.1, read as the reverse complement.
TACAGCGCACCAAGTACGCCCCTTTCAGGCGGCATTCCAGCCCGCCCGGGCTGAGGCGCTTGTACTTCGGCACGGGCTTTTCCAGAAAGTCGTCGGCCTCAATCCACAGCTCCCGCGAAAACGTCACCTGACGCATACCCGCCGCCGGGTCCGTCGGGTTGTTCTCGACTGTCACGCTCTCGCTTTGGCCTTCCGGGTAGTTCGTGATAATCAGTTTCACGGGGCGGAGTACCGCCATGACGCGCTCCGCCGTCAGATTCAAGTCCTCGCGGAGGCAGTGTTCCAGGAAGCCGTACTCGACCGTACTGGGCACTTTCGCCACGCCGACGCGCTCACAGAAATTCCGGATGGCGCGGGGGGTATAGCCTCTCCGGCGCAGTCCGCAGAGGGTCGGCATACGGGGGTCGTCCCAGCCGGAGACCTGTCCGCCCTCGACCATGGCGCGGAGTTTGCGCTTGCTCAACACCGTATGGTCAATCCCGAGGCGCGCGAACTCGATTTGACGCGGTTTCGACGGCAAATCGCAGTTTTCGACGACCCAGTCGTACAGCGGCCTGTGGTTCTCGTACTCCAGAGAGCAGAGACTGTGCGTGATACCCTCCAAGGCGTCCTGAATCGGGTGCGCGAAATCGTACATGGGGTAAATACACCACTTGTCGCCCTGCCGATGGTGGCTTGTGTGCCGGATTCGGTAGAATACCGGGTCGCGCATATTGAAGTTGCCGCTTGCGAGGTCGATTTTGGCGCGGAGCGTCATAGCGCCGTCGGGGAACTCCCCCGCGCGCATGCGCCGGAACAAGTCCAGACTTTCTTCTATGGGGCGGTCTCTCCACGGACTGCGCGCCGGCACGCCCACACTCCCGCGGTACTCCTTGAACTCCTCCGGGGTCAGTTCGCACACATACGCGAGGCCCTTTTGAATCAAAAGTTCGGCCTGCCGGTAGTCCTCCTCGAAGTAGTCGGAGCCGTAAAAGAAGCGGTCGCCCCAGTCGAAGCCCAGCCAGTGAATGTCCTCCTGAATGGCCTCGACAAATTCGACATCTTCCTTTGTCGGGTTGGTGTCGTCCATGCGCAGGTTGCAAAGCCCGTCGAACTTCTCCGCCGTGCTGAAATTGATAACCAGCGCCTTGCAGTGTCCGATATGCAGATAGCCGTTGGGTTCCGGCGGGAAACGCGTGTGTACGGTCATACCCGCGAAGCGTCCGCCGGGGGCGGTGTCCTCCTCGATGAACGCGTGAATAAAATTCCGGCTTGCCTCCGTCTCTCCGGGGACATTCTTTATTTCGTCAGCCATAGTAACGCCTCCTGTCTGTTATATTGCCGCCAGCCAGTCCTCGGTCACGTCCCGCGCGGTGACGGGCGTCACCAGTCCGCGGCACATCATGCCTAACAGTTCCTGTACGCGGAAGCGCGAGACCGATATCGCGGGAATCAGCGCCTGTTCGCCGCCCGATTCGACTAAGATACCGTACTCCCCCCGGTCGGCGCACGTCACGAGGGAGTATTCCACCGTGTTTTCCCCCAGCGCCGCCGAATCGAAAAAGAATTTCCGCATCTTGCACCCTCCTGTAAACTTACTCCAACAGAGGAACCGTCCCGCGTTTTCCCTCACACGGTCTCCCTAGGCCCCTCTGTGTCACGCAACAGCTCGTAGAACCGCTCCCGCCCGTAGAGCAGATTCAACGCGTCCAGAAGCCCACGCGCGTTGAGCTTCTCCGGAAGCGACAGCCGCCGTAATAAGGCGCGGCGTCTCGCGGCGCTGTCGGGCGCGCCGCTCAGCCCACACTCGAAAAAGTCGGTCATCGTCAGCGGTTCGCCGTCCGGGGGGCGCGTCTGCTCGTCCAGAAACGTCGCCCCGGCGCGCCGCAGGGCGTCCAGCAGGATTTCGGGCCGCATGCCCTCGACGCCTAATTTGCCCTCGCGTCCGGGGGCGCGCTTGCGGCGCTCCTTGCCGGGAATGTCCGGAATATAGGCGTGTCGCACACGCCCGGACGGGAGCGCGCCCTTCAGGAAATTGCGGAGTACGAACCCGGCGCCGTCGCTGTCGGTCAGGACAATCAGCCCCCGTTTTTCCGCCAGGCGGCGGAGAAACGAGAGCTTTTCCCGGTCGTGGAACGCCGCGAAACCCTCCAAAGTCACAATAGACGCGTCCACCGTCTGCGACAGCGTGTTTTTGTCGTACTTGCCCTCCACCACGATGACTTCCGCCACACGGTACATCCTGACACTTCCTATCTATATTGGGCTTTTCCCGGGCCCATGCTCAGCCGGACGAGCAAAAATTTGAGTTCCTCCGCGGGGTCGATACCCCGTTCCGACTTCATGCGGCGGTCGAGAATCTCGCACTGCCGCACGGCCCACGCACACCACGCGGTCGAAGTCCGGCGCGCCGCCGACAGCGCCAGTTTCGCCGGGTAGCCTGACTTCATATTCCAGATGTCCATAAGCCATTCCTGTCCGCGCCCGTAGTCGAGGGCCAGACGCGCGGTGTAAAGGCGTCTTAATTCCTTCCCCAGCGCCCCGGAAATCATGTAGGGGACGGTCTGCATTTTGAGCAAGTCGCCGAGAACCGAAGCGGCGGCGTCGTAGTTGCCCGCCGATACGGCGTTGGAAAGGTCGAAGGCCTGCCGGGAGAGTACCGGGTCGGCGATATCGTCGATGTCGCGCCGGGTGACGTTCGCGCCGCCGACGTAGTCCGAAATTTTGCCGATTTCCTGTAGCAGTCCGTCCATGAGGTTCCCGCAGGTGAAAACCAGATATTCCGCCGTGCGGCGGTCGATATTCTTTCCGCGTTGCCGGAATTGCGCGGCAATCCAGTCGAGGAGTTCGGACTGTCCGAGGGGGGCGAAGTCGAGGACTTGCGCGTAGGTGTCGAGGGCCTTCTTTAAGTCGCGGGCGGCGCTCTTTTTCGCGGGCGCGCCGTCCGACGCTTCCTCCGGTTCGGAATCCTTCTGCCGGGTCAGGCGATACGGGACTGTATCGTAGTGGAACGCCACACAGCACCACTCCGGCACGTCGGCGAGGAACGTACACAGCGCGGCGCGCTGTCCGTCCGACAGGCGCGACATGTCGTAGTCGGCGACGACTATCAAAGTACGGTCTGCCATCATGGGCATGGCCTCCGCGATTTCGGACAGCTCGCGAATGTCCAGCCCCGCGCCGTCGAGACGGTGGTAGTTGAACGCCGAGAACGCTTCCGGGACGAGTAATTTCCGCAATTCGCCGAGGTAGAAGTCGCGAAGCCACGTCTCCTCCCCGTGGAAGACGTACACGCGCCCGACGGCGTTCGGGTCGCCGGACGCCAGCGCCGCACGGAATGCCCGTACAGTATCCGCTTTTTTATCGGTTTTCGGCTTTCTGGGCGGCATAGCGTATCCTCCTAGGGCGGCGCGGCGCGGTTCATGCGAAGGTGTATGGTTCCGTCTAAGTCCGTCCGGTAGACGGCGCACTGGTGTTCGGAAAGGCGCTGTAAGGTTTCGGGGGCGGGGTGGCCGTAGCTGTTGCTCCCCACGCTGATACAGACGGTTTCGGGCGTCAGGGCGTTGAGCAGTTCGTCGGAAGTCGCGTACTTGGAGCCGTGGTGCCCCGCGATGTACGCCTCTAAATCGGGCATTGCGTAGCGGGAAAGTAAGCGCCGTTCGGTGTCTTGGTTCATATCGCCCGTGACGAGCAAATCGGATTCCCCAGCGGAGGCCAGTACCGACAGGCCCAAGTCGTTACTCCCGGCGTTGCCCACGGGCGGGAAAAGTACGAGTTGCGCGAGGCCGAAGCCCGTCGCGGTACGCTCCCGCACAATGTGTACGGGTACTTTGTAGCGTCCGACGAGAGACTGTAACTCGTCGCCGGGTTCGTCCGGGACGTAGAGCGCCTTCACGCGCAGGCGCGCCAGCAGGGTTTCGACGCCGTTGATATGGTCGCTGTCGAAGTGCGTAAGTACGAGCGCGTCCAGCCGCCGACAGCCCATGCTACGTAACATCTGCCCGGCGATAGTCCCGGCGTCCTTCCAACTGTTGGAACTGCCGCAGTCGACGAGCGCGAAGCGTCCGCGCGACGCCAGCGCGATACTCTGCCCCTGTCCGACATCCAGCGCGAGGGCGTCCAGGTCGCTGTTGTACAGCGCCTCCCCCGTCCGGATGGTGGCGAAGAGCGTCGCGCACGACAGCAACACCGAAAGCGCGTACAATCTAACGCCCGGACGCCGTAGCAGTCGGGCACACGCGAAGAGCAGGTAGACGTAGACGAGCCAGTATTGCAGGAACGGGTTCGCGAAGTAGACCGCGTGACACGGGATTTTCGCGAGTACATGGGCGACGAGCAAAATATAGCGAATCAGCAGGGCGGGAACCCACGCCAGAACCGCCGCGAGGGGCGTACAGGCGAACGACAGCGCGGTGACGAGCAGTCCGGAGGCGAACGCCCCGCCGACAGCCCACAGGCACAGCAGATTACTCAGCGGCATGACGAGCGACAGCGCGCCGAAGTAGACGGCGCACAGCGGCGCGGTGAAGGCAATGACGCCGAGGGAGGCCGCGAGCGAGGCGGCAACGAAGTTGCGGACACCTGACGGCGCGTCGCCGCGGAAGAAGGCGTAGAGCGTCGGCGACAGCGCGAGCAGTCCGGCGACGCAGGCGAAGGAGAGTTGCAGACTGACCGAGGCCGCCGCGAAGGGGTTTTGCAGGAGAATCAGGAACAGCGCGACGGAAAGCGCGGTCGGCGGGTCGTTGTCGCGCCGGACGAGCGGGGCAATCAGGAGCAGGGACAGCATGATACAGGCGCGTACTACGGACGGTTTCGCGCCCGTCAGCAGGGCGAAGAAGACGAGGGTCAGAATCCCGACGACAGCCGCCGTCACGCGGGAGCGCCGCCGGAACAGGAAACCCGTCAGGGCAATGAGGAACCCGCAGTGCATGCCCGACACCGCCAGGACGTGCGACAGCCCGACTTCCGAGATGTCCACGGCGGAGACCGTGGAAAGGCCTGTACGGTCTCCGGTGAGCAGGGCGGAGAGGAATGGCGCGGCGTCGCCCGGGAAAATACGCCGTATCTGTTCGCGCATGGCGCGGCCCGTGCGGACAGGCCACCACCGCGCGGAATCGACGCCCGAAACATTCTCCGTAGACGTAACCCCGCGCCCGTAGGCCAGCGTAAAGACGCCCTTTGACGTGAATGTTGTAATGTCGCTTTCGCGGATGCGGCGGGCGTCCTCGAAGCGCACCGAATCCCGGAGCACGACGCCGGGGCGGAGGTCTAACAAGTCGCGCTTGCCGTAGTAGCACACGCGCCCCGGGAGGCCGTCCACCTTTACAGATACCCGCGCGCCCCACGCCGTAGGCTCCGCGTAGTCGCACAGCGTCATGGAAACGGCCTGTTGCGCGCCGTACAGCCCCGACAGGGCGTCGACGGTCTGCCGGAGGTATAGCCAGTCGTAGCCGAAGGCCAGCGACAGCCCCACGCCGAGGAGCAGTAGACGCTTTCCGGCGCGGCCCGGGAGTAAGAAGCGCGTACAGGCCAGTACGAACGCCGCCAGCGCGCACGACAGCAGAAACCGTTCCGGAACAAGGTACTGTGCCAGAAAGATTCCGGCGGAGAAGGCCCCGCAGAATAGCGCCAAAATTCTCATAGCGTGTCCCCGGCTTTCCGGCGCGACACCTGTCAGAAATTACCGGAAAGTGCCGGAAACCGTGCGGAATCGCCCTCTAAAGTCGCTTCCATTGTACACGGTATCGGTAGCCGTGTCAACCGGAAAATTCACTTTTTCCCGTCGCCGGCGCGCCCTCCGTGCCAAGCGGGAAAGGCGTCCCGCCGTACAAACTCGCCGCCGACGCCTTTTTCCGACCGCTTTCCCGCGCTCCCGGGGCTATAATAGAGGCGAACGGGGGCGATTGCGACGGTTGTTTACATAGACAGTGTCTTTGTCCTCAACGCGGCTACGGACTTCCTGTTACTGCTCATCACGGCGCGGCTGTCGGGCACGGCCCCCCGCATGGGACACTGTATCGCGGCGGCCTGCATGGGCGGCCTGTACGCGGCGGCGGCGTGGCTCCCCGGCTGGGCGTTCCTGACGGCGGCCCCCGTCAAATGCGCCGTGGGCGTGGGGCTGTGCCTCGTCGCCTTCGGACAGGAAGAACACCTCGCGCGGCTGACACTCCTCTTTTTCGCGGTCTCGTGCGCGCTCGCCGGAGGCGTCATGGCCCTGAGCGCCGCCGACACCGACGCCGTAACCTTCCTGTGCGCGGCGCTGTGCGCGTGGCTGTTACTCGCGGTATTCTTCCGGACCGCCGCCCGACACCATGCCGCCGGGGAACTGTTCCCGGTGCGCGTATGCGTCGGCGGGCGCGTCGCGGAGCTGACCGCCCTGCACGACAGCGGCAACACGCTTTCGGACGGCGGCCAACCCGTACTTGTACTCTCGCCGGAGGTGCCGGAACGGCTGTTCCCGCCGGCGCTCGCGGCGTCGCTGACGCCCGACGCCCTGCGGAATCCGCCGGACTTACTGTCGCCGTGTATGGAGTGCGCCCCGTCCCTGCGGCCCCGGCTGTTGCCCTACCACGCCGTCGGCGTACACTCCGGGTTACTCCTGAGCGTCGAAAGCGACTGGGTAGAACTCGGCGCGGTACGGTATCCGGGTTTGCGGCTGGCCCTCTCGCCGACGGAATTGGGGCAGGGCTACGCGGCCCTCTGGGGCGGGGAAATCATCGAAAAGGAGGCGCGTTATGGGGATGTTTCGGGCAATACGCGACGCGGCGCGGTGTCTGCTCGCGCGGACGGACGCCGACATTTACTATATCGGCGGCAGTGACACCTTGCCTATGCCGCTTAGCCGCGAACGGGAGGCGGAATTACTGGAACGGGCCACGGAGGAGGACGCCCGGCAGGAACTCATCGAACACAATCTCCGGCTGGTCGTCTACATCGCGCGGCGCTTCGAGAATACCGGAATCAATATTGAAGACCTGATTTCCATCGGTACTATCGGGCTTATCAAGGCCGTCGGGACTTACCGCGCCGAAAAGAATATCAAACTGGCGACCTACGCCTCGCGCTGTATCGAGAACGAGATTCTCATGTACTTACGCAAGAACGCGGGCCGCAAGGGCGAAATCTCGTTCGACGAGCCGCTCAATACCGATTGGGACGGAAACGAGCTGTTGCTTTCGGACGTACTCGGCACGGAGGCCGATATCGTCATGAGGCCCATCGAGGAGGACGTGGACAGGGAACTGCTGTTCCACGCCATCAGCCTGTTGCCGCCGCGCGAACGGCAGATTATCACACTCCGCTTCGGCCTCGGCGGCGGGCGGGAGCGTACACAGAAGGAAGTCGCCGACGTGCTGGGCATTTCGCAGTCGTACATTTCCCGGCTGGAAAAGCGCATTATCTCGCGTCTGAAAAAGGAAATTCTGCGTTTGTCGTGAAAACGAAATCAGCCTCCCCCGCGTAACGGGGGAGGCGTCGCGTAAAATCAGGCCAAACCGGGGTGTTCCCGGAAAAACGTCTCAATGTCGGCGCGCGCGGCCTGTACGCTTCCCTGCGCGAATCCGCCGCGCCCGCCGCCGCGCCCGTGTAAGGCCGTGTTCATGTCTTTGACGGAGAAGGCCGCGCCGTCCGCGCGGACAAGCGCGTAGACGTACCCCGCGCCGTCCTGCCCCGCGAATACCGCCGCGAGGCCCCCGCACTGTTTGGCGACGGTGTCGGCCAGACGCCGCGCGCTGTCCGGACGCGTCGGCGCGCGGAATAATACGACGTTCCCGGCCCCGGCGCGCTCCCGCGCGAGGGCGTCGTAGGCTTCCTGTTCGCGCGCGGCGAGTTCCTCCTTGACTGCCGCGAGTTCGGCTTCCAGCCGCTCCACCGCCGGAAGCGTCTCCGTCGGCTTCACGGACAGCCGCTGTCCGACGGCCCTGCCCTGCTCGAATACGGCGGAGAGGTAGTCGACGGCCCGTTTCCCGCAGAGAATCTCAATCCGGACGCCCTCCCGGAACTTCTGACACGAAATCACCTTCACAAGCCCGACCTGTCCGGCGCGCCGGACGTGCGTCCCGCAACACGCGCAACGGTCGGCCTCCGGGAACGTCACAATCCGCACGGCACCCGTCAGCGCCTTTTTGCTCCGGTAGGTCATCTGTTCCAGTTCGTCCGGGGCGGGGAAGGTAATCTCCGCCTCTTTGTCGGCCCAGATAACCGCGTTGGCGCGGGCTTCGGCCTCCAAGAGCCCCTCCCACGGAATCACGGCGTTGTAGTCGATGGTCACGGCGTCCGCGCCCAAGTGAAAGCCTACGTTGTCGCAGTCGAACATTTCGCAGAGAATGCCGGAAATGATGTGTTCCCCGGAATGCTGCTGCATGTGGTCGAAGCGCCGGGGCCAGTCGATTTGCCCCGAGACCGTCGCGCCGACTTCTAATGGGGCGTCGCAGGTGTGGACAATCACGCCGCCGCGCTCGTGTACGTCGACGACCGACGCGCCGCCGAGAGTACCGGAATCGGCGGGCTGTCCGCCGCCCTCCGGATAGAACGCCGTCCGGTCAAGCGTGACAAGGTATTTCCCTTTATCGGGTTCGCAACTGAGCACCCGCGCGCTGAAATCCGTCATAAACGCGTCCGCGTAGTAAAGTTTCTCCGTTTCCATAAAAGTCCCTTTCGTTCTAGTCCAGAAATCCGGCTTCCCGCATGGAAACCACCTCGTTTTCGCCGACGATGATATGGTCTTGTAGCGGGATATTCACTTTCGACAGCGCCTCCCGGATGTAGCGTGTCGCAGCGCAGTCCTCCTCGGAAGGGTTCGCGTCGCCGCCCGGGTGATTGTGCGCCAGAAGAATCGACTCGGCGTGGCTGAGGATGGCGTTGGCAATCAAAGTCCGGAGGTCCATCGACACCGAAACAATACTGCCGTTTGTCATGCTGTGCTGTCCTATCAGGTTCCCGCGCTGATTCAGGCACAGTTCCCAGACTTCCTCGGCCTTCTTCCCGCAAAACAACTCCCGGCAATACTCCCCGGCGGCTTGCGTGGAAAGAAAATTAACGCCCGCTTCTTTCATGGCTTCCAGGCGAATCCAGCGGCTTATCTGGAATACCAGCGAAAGCAGAATCGCCGTCCGTTCGCCCACGCCGTCGACCGACTGCAACTCCTCCACAGGCGCGGACAGAACGTTGAACAGATTGCCGTATTTGTCTATCAGCCTGTGCGCGAGAGGGTTCGTATCTTTTTGGGGAATCGAGTAGAAGAGGAGGAGTTCGAGAATCTCATGGGAAGCGAACACTTCCAAGCCGCCTGTCAGGAAACGACGACGCACATTTTCACGGTGTCCCTTGTGACAGTTCCCGGATTCGTTCTTTTTCATGGGTGTCGTTCCTCCCGAAAAATCCGGCGCGGAATCGTTTCCGCGCCTGGAATTGTACAAAGCAAATTATAGAAGAGGTGCCCGCCGTTGCAAGAGGGGGTTAGAAAAATCTTCCATCCCTCAAAAAGCGGGTGTCATAATCTGACAGAAGGGGCATTTTAGACGGCTTCACAGACGCCAGCCCAGATGAAATAACACGGGAAAGAGCAGATTCCCGGCCAGTCCCAGCAGGAACGCCCCGATTCCGTGCGCGGAAAGTCCGAAGAATCCGGGGGCGGTCAGGGGTTGCAGGGCCTCCACGAACCACGAGAGCGCGAACACACAAGCCATAACCAACAGCAGAATCAGGAGTTCTTTGGGGGCGAGCGCTACGGCGGCGGTACGCCAGTGGCGCGCGCAGAGGCGGCCCAGCAGGAATACGCCCGCCATGGGAATCAGCGTCCAGAACAGGCGGAATCCCGCGGGGACGGGCCCTACGGGCCAGCGGAAAAGAGAGACTGTCCCCAGTGCCGCGAACAGCAACAGCGCCCCCAAATAGGACAGCCCGAACGACAGAAAATACTTGCCCATATCAGTCAAAGAACTTGGCGTGAATCGCCTTGACGGCCCGGTTGACATCTTCCTCGTTGAGCAGTACGGAGATACGGATTTCCGACGTGTTAATCATCTGGATATTGATTCCGGCCTCGTAGAGCGCCTCGAACATCCGGGAGGCAATGCCGCAGTTGCTCATGAAGCCCGCGCCCACAATCGACACCTTGCCAATATGGTCGTCGGATTCGATGTGGTCGAAGTGCAGAGTAGCCTTGTTGTCGTTCAACAGGTCGAGCGTCTCGTCGAGGTCTTTCCGGTGAATCGTAAACGTAATGTCCTTGCTGTCCTCGCGCCCGATGGACTGCAAAATCACGTCGACGTTGATATTGTGGCGGCTGAGCAGGTCGAAAATCTGAAAGGCGATTCCGGGAGTATGTTCCAGTCCCACGAGGGCCACCCGCGCGATACTCGTATCTTTTGCGACGCCGGCGATATTGGTCTTTTCCACTTTCGTGACCTCCTTGACTTTTGTGCCCGGTTTTCTTTCCAGACTGGAGAGCACTTCCAGATTCACACGGAACTTTTTCGCAAGTTCCACGCTCCGGTTGTGCAGGACTTGCGCGCCCTGTGAGGCGAGTTCGAGCATTTCGTCGTAGGTGATTTCCTCCAGCTTCCGCGCGTTGGGCACGAGGCGCGGGTCGGTCGTGTAGACGCCGTCCACGTCCGTGAAAATCTGACAGAGGTCGGCCCGGAACGCCGCCGCCAGCGCGACGGCGCTGGTATCCGAACCGCCGCGGCCTAATGTCGTCACGTCGCCGCGCTTGTCGACGCCCTGAAAGCCCGTGACAATCACAATCCGGTGGGAATCCAGCTCCATCCGGATACGGTCGGGGTCAATCAGCTTGATTCGCGCGTCGCCGTGCTGGGTCGTCGAGTGAATGCCGACTTGCCAGGCCGTCAGCGACACGCACGGCAAACCCATTGCTTCCAGCGCCATCGCGCACAGCGCGACGGAAATCTGCTCTCCCGTGGCTAAAAGCATATCCATTTCGCGCTTGGACGGGTGGCGGTTGATTTCCTCCGCCTTGGCGATTAAGTCGTCGGTGGTGTCGCCCTGCGCGGAGAGCACGACCATGACATCGTTGCCCTTGAGGTACGTTTCCGCGATAATCCGGGCGACATTGCGAATCCGTTCGGCGTCCCGGACGGAACTCCCGCCGAATTTCTGAACAATCAAACTCATTGTTTATACCTTCTTCGTTTTCAGTCTTGCGCTCTATCCTACGCGTCACGACAGGGCGCGGATACAGGCTAACACTTGCAGTTCTTTCGCGCGCTCCGCCGCCTCCGCCCCGCTGATTCGCTCCGTCAGGAAGGCCGTCTCGTGGTCTTCCCGCAACGCTTCGACTTCCCCGAATGCGCGTACCGCGTCCGTGAGGCTCCCGTCGATACGGAAGTAGTGGCGGGTTTCGAGTTCCATCGGGTCGCGGAATCCCGCCGGGTCGGGAGACCAGTTTACGTTCCACTGCTGGGAAGTCAGGCACTCCATCACGTCCGCCACGCACGCCGACGCCGTGGGCAGTTCGCCCGCCCCGCGCCCGTAGAACATGACTTCCCCCGTCGCGTTGCCGCGTACAATAATGGCGTTGAACACGTCCTCGACATTCGCCACGGGCAGTGTCTCCGGGATTAAGTGTGGGGCTACATAGGCGGTGTGCCCGTTCGGGAGGCGTACCGCCCGCCCCAAAAGTTTGATACGGTAGCCGCCCCGCCGTGCAATATTCACGTCTCGCAACGTAATTCCTCGAATACCTTCCATCGGCACGGCGGACGGGTTCACCTGGTGTCCGAAAGCCAAATCCGCCAGGATACAGATTTTGCGTCCGGCGTCGAGGCCGTCCACGTCGGCGGTCGGGTCGGCCTCCGCGTAACCGTGGCGCTGTGCCTCGGCCAGCGCGCCGTCGAAAGAGGCCCCGTTCCGTACCATGCGCGTGAGGATATAGTTACTCGTGCCGTTCAAAATGCCGTAAATTTCCTCGATGTGGTTCGCCGACATGCACTCCGTCAGCGGGTGCAGAATCGGAATCCCCCCGCCGACGCTCGCCTCGAACAGGTAGTGTACGCGCCGCTCCCGGGCCAGTTCCAGCAGTTCACAGCCGCGCTCGGCGACAAGTTGCTTATTCGCCGTCACGACGTGCTTTCCGGCCAGCAGGGCGCGCTTCGTGTACTCGTAGGCCGGGCCGACGCCGCCGATAGTCTCGACGACGACTTGAATTTCGGGGTCCTGTTCGATGTCGCGGAAGTCGTCGGTCATGCGGGCGCGGTACGGACAGTCGCGGAAGCGCCGTACCAGTACCGTCTTGACGTTCAGGACTTCCCCCAGTTTTTTCCGGATTTCCCCGGCGTTGTTCTCGATGACCTTGGCGACGCCGCTTCCGACCGTGCCGTAGCCCATGATTGCTGTCTGTATCATTGATTCCGTACTCCTTGCCTGCGTTCAGCCCGCCAGAATTTCAAACTTGATGACGCCCTCCAGCGCCGAAACGTCCGCGATGAGCTGTTCCGGCTCCCCGGACAGACCGGAGACCTCGGCGGAGACCGTCACCGCCGCGCAGCCGTTGACCGGAATGCTCTGGTTAATCGTCAGGATATTGGCCCCGGAAGTCGCGAACAGCGCCAGCATACGCGAGAGTACCCCGGCAACATCCTTCAAAATGGCCTGAAAGGTCACAATCCGGTCGGACTTCATGTCGAAGAAGGGGCGGACGGTGTCCTTGTACTTGTAGTAGGCGCTCCGGCTGATTCCGGCGGCGCGGGCGGCGGCCTCGACGGTGTCGGCCTCGTGGGCCTCCATCATGCGGTTGACCTCGGCGGCGCGGAGAATCACTTCCGGCAACACGTCGGCGGCGACGAGATAATATTTGACGTATCCTGCCATGCTGTCCGCCTCCCATGCGCATTTGTTTTTCGCGCCCACAATCCTACCACATTTTTCGCCCCGATACAACAGGACGGGCGCATTTTCTTTTGTGGGAATCGGGGAAAGAATCCGCCGCGCGTCTCCGGACAGAGGGCATTTTGACGAAAAGCCCCGGTTTTCAAAAAAACAGTCCCGGAAAACCCGGAACTGTCCCGCCGTTATGATTTCAAGTCCGCCATAGCTTCTAACTGCTCTATGGTGACGCGGATACCCTTTCCGGCCTCTATGGCCTCAATGCCGCGCTGATGTTTCTCCATCAACTCCGCCTCTGTAAAACGCGTCGGGTCATCCGCCGGAATGCTGTCAGAGTTCATATCGGCCCCCTGAAACGTCCTGTCATTTACTGCCGTTGGTGGTATCCTTCAAGAGCACGTCGTGTGCGCCGCCCTCGACTATCGACACCGACGAAACCAGCGTCAGTTTAGCCTTGTCGCGGAGTTCGGGAATCGTCAGCGCGCCGCAGTTGCACATGGTCGAGCGGATTTTCGCCAGCGTCGAGGCCATGCCGTCCGACAGCGCCCCCGCGTAGGGCACGTAGGAATCCACGCCCTCCTCAAAGCTCAGCTTCGACGCCCCGCCTAAGTCGTAGCGTTGCCAGTTGCGCGCGCGCGCGCTCCCCTCGCCCCAGTATTCCTTCATGTAGCTCCCGCCCATGAGGATTTTGTTGCTCGGCGACTCGTCGAACCGCGAGAAGTAGCGGCCCAGCATGCAGAAGTCGGCCCCCATCGCCAGCGCGAGCGTGATGTGGTAGTCCTGCACGATTCCGCCGTCGGCGCAGAGCGGCACGTAGACGCCGGTTTGCTCAAAGTATTCGTCGCGGGTCTTGGCGGTGTCGATAACCGCCGTGGCCTGTCCGCGCCCGATACCCTTCGTTTCGCGGGTGATGCAAATCGACCCGCCGCCGATTCCGATTTTCACGAAATCCGCGCCCGCGTCGGCCAGGAACCGGAAGCCGTCGCCGTCGACGACGTTCCCCGCCCCGACTTTCACCTTGTCGCCGTAGCGGGAGCGAATCCAGGAGAGCGTCCGCGACTGCCACTCCGAAAAGCCTTCCGACGAATCAATCACTAATACGTCCACGCCCGCCTCGACCAGCGCCGGGACGCGTTCCTCGTAGTCGCGCGTGTTGATTCCCGCGCCGACGACGTAGCGCTTTTTGCCGTCGAGGAGTTCCAGCGGGTTTTCCTTGTGCGAATCGTAGTCCTTGCGGAACACGAACGAATCAAGGTAGCCGTCCGGCGTGACAATCGGCAACGCGTTCAGCTTGTGCTCCCACAGAATGTCGTTGGCCTCGCTGAGCGTCACGCCCGCCTTCGCCGTGACGAGTTTCGAGACGGGCGTCATGAAATCCGCGACCTTCGTCTCCGGCGACATCCGGCTCACCCGGTAGTCCCGGCTCGTGACAAGCCCCAACAGCTTTCCGGTTCCGGTGCCGTCCTCCGTGACCGCCATCGTGGAGTAGCCCGTACGTTCCTTGAGGGCCAGCACGTCGGAGAGGGTGTCGCCGATTTTCAGGTTGCTCGCGCTGACCACAAAGCCCGCCTTCGTACGCTTGACGCGGCGAACCATGTCGGCCTGTTCGGCTATCGGCTGGGAGACGTAGATAAAGGCGATTCCGCCCTCTTTGGCCAGCGCGACGCCCATCTTTTCCCCGGACACCGCCTGCATGACGGCGGAGACCATAGGGACATTCATTGTCAGGGGGGATTCCTCGCCCCGGCGGAACTTCACGACCGGGGTCTTGAGCGACACGTTCGCCGGGATACACTCCGAGGAGGAGTAGCCCGGGACAAGAAGGTACTCGCTGAACGTGTGGGACGGTTCCGGGAAAAAGTATGCCATGACGCACCTCACTTATACACTGAAATAGTCCTTTGCGGAATCGAACAGGCCCAAGTCGTAGTCGCCGGGGACGTTGCGGTAGAGCGCCGGGCCAACGCGCTCCGAGTGTCCCATCTTGCCGAATACGCGCCCGTCCGGCGACAGCAGGCCCTCTACGGCCCATGCTGACCCGTTCGGGTTGTACTCCACATCCATCGACGGATTCCCTTTCAAATCAACATATTGCGTGGCAATCTGCCCATTCGCGCCGAGTTTCGTCAACAGGTCATGCGGGCACAGGAAGCGCCCCTCGCCGTGGGAAATCGGCACGTTTACAATATCGCCCTCGCGGACGCGCGACAGCCACGGCGAACGCCGCGACGCGACCCGCGTCCGGACAATGCGCGACTGGTGCCGCCCGATGACGTTGTAACTGAGCGTGGGACAGTCGGCGTCCATGTCGCGAATTTCGCCGTAGGGCACGAGGCCGAGTTTGATGAGCGCCTGAAAGCCGTTGCAGACGCCTAACATCAGCCCGTCGCGCTCCTTGAGCAGTTCCATGACCGCGTCCGACACGCCCGGGTTGCGGAAAAACGCCGTAATGAACTTTCCGGAACCGTCGGGTTCGTCGCCGCCCGAGAATCCGCCCGGGATGAAAATAATCTGACTTTCCGCCACCCTCCCGGCGAAACGGTTCGCGGAATCCTCCACGCCCTCCGCCGACTGGTTGTTAATCACGAAAATTTCGGCGTGCAGTCCGGCGCGTATGGCGGCGCGCGCGCTGTCGTACTCGCAGTTGGTGCCCGGGAATACCGGAATCAGTACGCGCGGCGTCGCAACGCCGACTTTCGGCGCGATTTTCTCGCGCGCCCCGGTGTCGGTCAGGACGGGGGCCCACGTCTCCCCGGTCTCCGCGCGGTTCGGGTACACGTCCTCTAATACGCCTTCGTTTAAGGCAATCAGTTCTTTGACCGCCGCGCGGTCGTCGCCGATACTTACGACGGGCTCCAGCGTCGTGACGCCGATTTGTACGCCGTCCCCGACTTCCTCCGACAGTTCCGCGACAATCGCGCCCGGACAGGGAGCGTACCACGGAATATCGGCCTCGGTTTCCGCGCGGAATCCGACGTGATTCCCGAACGACATCTTCATGACGGCCTCGGCTACGCCGTACTCCACCGCCCAGGCCGCCTTGACTTTCCCGGCCTGACAGAGCGCGTGGAACTTGTCCCACGCCGTTTTCAGTTCGGTATAGTCGGGCGAACCGCCGAACAGGTACACCGGGTTCCCGTACTTCTTCCCAGCGCGCTTGAACTCCGGCGACAGAATGTCACCGGCCTTCGCCGGGGCAATCGCGAACGAGACCAGCGTCGGCGGCACGTCCATGTCAAGGAACGAACCCGACATGGAATCCTTTCCGCCAATCGCCGCCACGCCAAAGCCTAACTGCGCGTCCAGCGCGCCCAGCAGCGCCGCGAACGGTACGCCCCAGCGCGTCGGCTCCTGCCGGAGTTTCTCGAAATACTCCTGGAACGTCAGGTACGCGTCGCGGTAGTCGCAACCCGCCGCGCACAGCTTCGCGAGCGAGACTGTCACGCTCCGCCGCGCCCCCTCGAACGGGTCCGCCGACATCGCCTCCGGGTCAAAGCCCCACGACATCACGCTACAGTCTTCCGTCTCCTGCCCGGGGAGTACGGGCAACAGCGCCGCCATGACCTGTGTCGGGGTCTTCTGCGCCACGCCCCCGAACGGCATGAGTACCGAACCCGCGCCGACGGTCGAATCAAACCGTTCGGCCAGTCCGCGCCGCGACGCCGTGCGCAAGTCCGACGCCATGCCGCGCAAGGTGTCCGGGAACGCTTCCGGGGCCGTCCGGCGCTCCGTCACCTCTACGGTAATATGCTTCTCCGCGCCGTTCGTATTCAGGAACGCCCGCGACAGGTTGACTATCGTCGCGCCCTGCCACTTCATGACCATGCGCGGCGCGTCCGTCACCTCCGCCACCGGGTACGCCTCTAAATTCTCACGCTCCGCCGCCGCCGTCAGCGCGTCCACATTCTCCGGCGCGACGACCACCGCCATTCGTTCCTGCGATTCCGAAATCGCAAGTTCCGTTCCGTCGAGGCCCTCGTACTTCTTCCGAACCGCGTCCAGATTGATTTCCAGCCCGTCGGCGAGTTCCCCGATTGCCACGCTCACGCCGCCCGCCCCGAAATCGTTACAGCGCTTCACAAGGCGCGTCACCGCCGCGTCGCGGAACAGCCGTTGCAGTTTACGCTCTTCGGGCGCGTTGCCCTTCTGTACTTCGCTCGCCATCGTCGACAGCGACTTTTGATTGTGGCTCTTCGACGAACCCGTCGCGCCGCCGATTCCGTCGCGCCCGGTACGCCCGCCCAGGAGTATCACGACATCCCCCGGCGCGGGGCGCTCCCGGACGACATTCCCAGCCGGGGCCGCGCCCACGACCGCGCCGATTTCCATATGTTTCGCCACGTATCCGGGGTGGTAAAGCTCGCTGACAAGTCCCGTCGCGAGGCCGATTTGGTTGCCGTAGGACGAATACCCGGCGGCGGCGGTCTGCGCCAATTTGCGTTGCGGGAGTTTCCCGGGAAGCGTGTCCGCGACGGGCGCGCGCGGGTCTCCACAGCCCGTCACGCGCATGGCCTGGTACACCCATACCCGCCCCGACAGCGGGTCGCGGATACACCCGCCGATACACGTCGCCGCCCCGCCGAACGGCTCGATTTCCGTCGGGTGGTTGTGCGTCTCGTTCTTGAACATCAACAGCCAATCTTCCGGCTTGCCGTCGACGGTCGCCGTCACGCGCACCGAACAGGCGTTGATTTCCTCGCTCTCGTCCAGATTCTTCAGCAGTCCGCGCCGCTTCAGGACTTTCGCCCCGACGGTGGCGATGTCCATCAGGGTTTGAGGCCGCGTCGACGCCTTCTCCCCGTAGACTTCCGCCCGCGCTGACAAGTAGCGCTCATACGCCGCCTGTACTTCCGGGCTCACGATTTCCACGCGGTCAATATGCGTCGAGAATGTCGTGTGCCGGCAGTGGTCTGACCAGTAGGTGTCGACGACGCGGATTTCCGTCACGGTGGGGTCGCGGCGCTCCTCGTCGCGGAAATGCGCCTGTAGGAATTTCAGGTCGTCGATGTCCATGGCAAGGCCCATCCGGTCGAGTAACGCCGACAGCCCGCCCTCGTCCAGTGTGGTGAATCCGTCCACGGTCTCCACGGGCGCGGGCGGCTCCCAATGGGCCTGTAAAGTCTCCGGGACTTCCCGGCACGCCTCGCGCGTCTCCACGGGGTTTATGACGTACCGCTTGATACGCTCCACGTCTTCCGCAGTCAGCTTCCCCGAAAGCCTGTACACCTCCGCCGCGCGCACGACGGGCCGCGCCCCGCGCGTCATGAGCTGGATACACGCCGCCGCCGAGTCGGCGCGCTGGTCGAACTGTCCCGGGAGCGCCTCCACGCCGAATATCGTCTCCACGCCGTCGGCGTCGAGCGACAGCACCGGCGACGCCTCGTCGACTTGCGGCTCCGAAAACACCGTCCGGACAGCGCGGTCGAATGTCGGCCCGTCCAGTCCCTCCACGTCGTAGCGGTGAACGATACGCACGCCCCGCAGGGCCTTGATGCCCAGCACGCTCCGCAGTTCCCGGCACAGACTTTCGGCCTCCTGCCGCAAGCCCTCTTTCTTCTCTACATAAACCCGCCTTACCACGCACTCTCCCTCCTTTGCTAGTGTCGCTCAGCGCATTCCGGCCTGTAAGGCCCGGGCCCCGATGTCGCGACGCAGATACTTTCCGTCGAATTCCACCGTATCCGCGGCCCGGTACGCGTCGCGCAAGGCCTCCCGTAGCGTAGGCGCGACGGCGGTTACACCCAGTACGCGCCCGCCGGATGTCACGAGCTGTCCGTGACTGTCCCTGTCCCCGGCGTGGTAGCAGGTGACGTTCGGCGGCATGGGCGACGTAAAGTGAATCGGCTTTCCGGTCTCGTACTTCTCCGGGTAGCCCCCCGACGCCAGTATGACACAGGCCGCGCAGGCGTCCGCCCACTCCACCGCGATTTCCGACAGCGTTCCCGCCTCAACCGCCTGCATAATCGTCAGAAGGTCGGTTTTCAGGAGCGGTAGCACGACTTGCGTCTCCGGGTCGCCGAAACGGCAGTTGTACTCGATAACCCGGGGGCCGTCGGGCGTCAGCATGAGCCCGAAGTACAGACAGCCCTTGAACGGGCACCCCTCTTTCCGCATGGCGTCCAGCGTCGGCAGGAAAATCGTGTCCATACAGATTTTCGCGACTTCCGGCGTGTAGTACGGGTTCGGGGCTACCGTCCCCATGCCGCCCGTATTCAGCCCGGTGTCGCCGTCCCCGGCGCGCTTATGGTCCATTGACGAGACCATCGGCGAAATCGCCGTCCCGTCCGTGAAGGCCAGTACGCTGACCTCCGGGCCCGTCAGAAATTCCTCTATGACGATTTCGTCCCCCGCCGCGCCGAAAATCCTGTCCTGCATGAGCGTCCGCACGGCCTGACGCGCCTCGTCGGGACTTTGCGCAATCAGTACGCCTTTCCCCAGCGCGAGACCGTCGGCCTTTAAGACTATCGGGAATTTCGCCGTTTCCAGATACTCTAGCGCCGTCTCCGGCGACGTGAAAACCCGGTAATCCGCCGTAGGAATGCCGTACTTCCGCATAAGATTCTTGGCGAATACCTTACTGCTTTCGATACGCGCGGCCTTGGCGTCGGGGCCGAAACACGGAATCCCGGCCGCGTGCAACCTGTCGACACAGCCCAGCGCCAGCGGGTCGTCGGGCGCGACAACCGCGAAATCAATCGCGCGCGACCTGGCAAAGTTCACAATGCCGTCAAGGTCTTTCGCGCCGATTTCCGGAATACAAATCGCGTCAGCGGAGATTCCGCCGTTGCCCGGGAGCGCGTAAATCTCGGACACGTCGGGATTTTCGCGCAGTTTCTTAATGATTGCGTGTTCGCGGCCCCCGCCGCCTACTACCAGTAATTTCATGACTGCCTCCGTCGCTCAGTGGTGGAACAGGCGCATTCCCGTGAAGGACATGACCATATTGTACTTGTCGGCGGTGGCGATGACGTTGTCGTCGCGGATGGAACCGCCGGGCTGTACGATATAGTTCGCGCCGCTCTTGCGCGCCCGCTCGACGTTGTCGCCGAACGGGAAAAAGGCGTCGGAGCCGACCGTCACGCCCGAAAACTTTGCAATCCAGTCGCGTTTCTCCTCGCGCGTGAGGGGTTCGGGCTTGATACGGAACGTATTTTGCCAGACGCCCTCCGCCAGAATGTCCTCGTACTCGTCGGACAAATACACATCAATCGCGTTGTCGCGCTCGGCGCGGCGGATACTGTCCACGAATTGCAGTTCCAATACGCGCGGGTGGTGGCGCAAAAACCAGTTGTCGGCCTTATTCCCGGCCAGGCGCGTACAGTGTATCCGGCTTTGCTGTCCGGCCCCAACCCCGATTGCGTGCCCCTCCCGCACGTAGCAGACGGAGTTCGACTGCGTATATTTGAGCGTAATCAGCGCGACCATCATGTCACGCTTGGCGGCGTCGGGGAGGTCTTTGTTCTTCGTGACGATGTTGCCTAAAATCGACGCGTCGATTTTGTAGTCGTTGCGGCCCTGCTGGAACGTGATACCGAATACGTCCTTGTACTCCTCATGCTCCGGCACGTAGTCGGGGTCGATTTGCACGACGTTGTAGCCGCCCTTCTTCTTGGTTTTGAGGATTTCCAACGCCTCTTTCGTGTAGCCGGGGGCGATTATCCCGTCGGAGACCTCGTTTTTGAGATAGCGCGCCGTGGGTTCGTCGCAGATGTCCGACAGCGCGGCCCAGTCGCCGTAGGAGCAGAGCCTGTCCGAGCCGCGCGCGCGGACATAGGCACAGGCAATCGGGGACAGTTCCAGCCCGTCCTCGACGAACAGGATTTTCCGGCCCGTCTCGCAAATCGGATTCCCCAGCGCGGCCCCCGCCGGGGAGACGTGCTTAAAGGACGCCGCCGCCGGCATACCCGTCGCCGCTTTCAGCTCCCGCACCAACTGCCACGAGTTGAACGCGTCCAGAAAGTTGATATAGCCCGGTTTGCCGTTGAGTACCTCAATCGGCAACTCCCGCTCCCCGCGCATGAAAATTCGCGCGGGCTTCTGGTTCGGGTTACAGCCGTACTTCAATTCCAGTTCACGCATTTTCGCCGCCTCCGTTCTCGAAAAGTTGTGCGCATACCATCTCCGCTGCGCGCGGGAGGAGTACCCATTCCGCCTGCTCCATCACGCGCTTTTGCAAAACTTCCGGGGTGTCGCCGGGGAGGACTTCCACGGCTTTCTGTAAGAGAATCTCGCCGCCGTCGGGAATCTCGTTGACAAGGTGAACCGTCGCGCCCGTGACTTTCACGCCCCGCGCCAGCGCCTCCTCGTGTACTCTCAGCCCGTAGTAGCCCTTGCCGCAGAACGACGGAATCAGCGACGGGTGTACATTCAGGATACGCCCCGGCCAGAGCTTTACGAACTCCTCCGAGAGAATCGTCAGGAACCCCGCCAGTACGATTACGTCTATTTTGGCTTCCAGCAGACGCCGCAACAGTTCCGCCTCGAAATCCTGCGGGGCGCGGCCCTTCCGCGCGACTGTCACAGCGTGTACGCCGTGCCGCTCCGCGCGCGTCAGCGCGTAGGCCCCCGCCGCGCTCGACACCACCAGTACAATTTCCCCGTGCGGGATTTCCCCGCGCTCCTGCGCGTTGAGCAACGCTTCCAGATTCGTACCGCCGCCCGACACGAATACCGCTATCCGGACTTTCTCCATACTCCCTCTCTCCCTTTCACGCCTTCAACAGAGAATCACGCCCTCGTCGCCCGCGACAATCTCGCCGAGTAGATACCCCTGACAGCCCTCCCCGCGCAAGAGTTCCATAGCCCGGTCGGCGATGTCCGCCGCCACGACCATGACCATGCCCACGCCCATGTTGAACGTATTGAACATGTCGCGCTCCGGGATGTGGCCCATGTCCCGCAAGAGTTGGAATATGGGCGGAGTGCGAATCGCGGCCTTGTCCAGCTTCGCCGAGACGCCCTTCGGCAGACAGCGCGGAATGTTCTCCTGAAAGCCGCCGCCCGTAATGTGGCTGATACCCTTTACCCGCAGGGTTTCCAGACAGCGCGACACCGGCTTGACATAAATCGTCGTCGGGGTCAGTAAGGCCTCGCCCAGCATACAGCCCAACTCCGGCACTTTGCGCGTCAAGCTCCCCGTCTCGACGTGGAACACCTGCCGCACCAGCGAAAAGCCGTTGGAGTGCAGTCCGGACGACGGAAGCGCGATTACAACGTCGCCGGGGACGATAGCCGTATTGTCAAGGAGCCGGGCGCGGTCGACAATGCCCACCGTAAACCCGGCTAAATCGTAGTCGTCGGCCTTCATGATTCCGGGGTGTTCGGCGGTCTCGCCGCCCAGAAGCGCGCACCCGGCCTGTACGCAGCCCTCCGCCACGCCAGAAACTATCGACGCTACTTTCTCCGGGTCGTTCTTCCCGATTGCGATATAGTCCAGGAAGAACAGCGGCTTTGCCCCACAGCACAGCACGTCGTTGACGCACATCGCCACGCAGTCAATGCCGACCGTGTCGTGACGGTTCATCAGTTGCGCGATACGGATTTTAGTCCCGACGCCGTCCGTGCCCGACACCAGTACCGGGTCTTTGTATGCGCTCAAGTCCGGGGCGAACAGCCCCCCGAAACCGCCCAGCCCCGACAGTACGCCCGGGATATTCGTCCGCTCGACGTGCCCGCGCATGAGTTTCACTCCGGCGTATCCGGCCTCGATATCGACGCCCGCCGCCTTGTAGCTCTCCGAAAAACTGCGCACCCCTAGCACCTCCTCCGCGAATTATCCGTTGTCGTGCGCAAGCAAGCGCTTCATGACTTCCGCGTAGGCGTCCTCGACGCCGCCCATGTCGCGGCGGAAACGGTCTTTGTCTAATTTCTCATGCGTCTTCTCGTCCCACAGGCGGCAGGTGTCCGGGCTGATTTCGTCGGCGAGTACGATGGTACCGTCGGGGAGACGCCCGAACTCCAGCTTAAAGTCGACGAGTATCACGCCGCATTCCTTCCAGAACGCTTTCAGCTTGTCGTTGACCGCGAACGCGTACTTTTTGATGGTCTCGATTTCCTCCGCCGTCGCGAGTTTCAACGCGCGGGCGTGGTAGGCGTTCAGAAGCGGGTCGTCGAGTTCGTCATTCTTGTACGAAAACTCAATCGTGGGGCTGTCGAATACAATCCCCTCCTCGACGCCGTAGCGCGACGCGAAATGCCCCGCCGAAATGTTCCGGATAATCACTTCCAGCGGCACAATCGACACCTTCTTGACCAGTGTCTCGCGCTCGCTGAGTTCCCGTACGAAATGCGTCGGAATCCCGGCCTTCTCCATGCGCGCCATGAGACGGTTGGTCATCTGGTTGTTGACGACGCCCTTGCCGACAATCGTACCGCGTTTCTTGCCGTTCTCCGCCGTCGCGTCGTCCTTGTACTCCACAATACAGAGTTCGGGGTCGTCCGTGCGGTATACCTTCTTGGCCTTGCCTTCGTAGATTTGTTCCAGCTTTTCCATAGAATGTCCTCCTATTCCTTCCCCGTCCAGCAGTAGGTGCAAATCTTGTCCCGGTCGATTCCGATTGCCTCCAAAAGCCCGTCCATCGACTGGTAGCCCAGTGAGTGGAACCCCATCTGTTCGCAAATCGACTTCAACAGGCACTGCCCGCGCTCCGTCGAGGCGTCCGCGTACTCTTCGAGGTGCTCCTGTCCGTCGTTGCCTTCCAGCAGTTGCACGGTACGGCGCGCCAGCAGTTCCATGTCGGAATTGCTCCGCGAGAAGTTCAGGTACTTACAGCCGTACATCACCGGAGGACAGGCCGAACGAATATGCGCTTCCTTCGCGCCGCTCCCGTAGAGAAACTCGAGCGTCTCCCGCAACTGCGTTCCCCGGACTATCGAATCATCCACGAACAGCAGTTTCCGCCCCTCAATGAGTTCCGGGACGGGAATCAGCTTCATTTTGGCAACCTGGTTTCGTACTTCCTGATTTTCCGGCATGAACGAGCGCGGCCAGGTTGGCGTATACTTCACGAACGGGCGCGCAAAGCGTTTGCCGGAACGGTTCGCGTAGCCGATAGCGTGCGGAAGTCCGGAATCCGGCACCCCCGCCACGAAATCCACGTCGGGGAGCGTGTCCTGTAGCGCCTCCTCGCGCGCCATGATTTCCCCGTTCTGGTAGCGCATGACCTCCACGTTGACGCCCTCATAGTTGGAATTGGGGTAGCCGTAGTAAGTCCAGAGAAAGGCGCAAATGCGCATAGTGTCCCCCGGCGCGCGCAGTTGTTCGACACCCTCCGGCGTGATACGCACGATTTCGCCCGGGCCGAGTTCACGGACTGTCCGGTAGCCTAACTTCTGGTAGGCAAACGACTCGAACGACACACAACAGCCGTCGTCGTTCTGGCCTACGAGTACGGGCAGGCGGCCCAGCCTGTCACGGGCCGCAATCAGGCCGTCGGGCGTCAGTAGCAGGATACTCGACGAGCCGTCGATACTCTCCTGTGCCCGCCGGATACCCTCCGGGAACGAATCCGCCTCGTTGATAAGCGCCGCCGTCAGTTCGGAGGCGTTGACTTCGCCGGAACTCATCGCCATGAACTGCCGCCCGCCCATGGAGAAGTATTTCTCCGCGAGCTGTTCGGCGTTGTTGATTCGCCCTACGGTGGAAATCGCGTAGAGGCCCAAATGCGACCGCACTAAAAGCGGTTGCGGGTCGGTGTCGCTGATACAGCCGATTCCGCTGGTGCCGTGGAATTTCGGCAAATCGGCCTCGAACTTCGTCCGGAAGGGCGTGTTCTCGATACTGTGAATCTGCCGCTGAAAGCCGTCCTTCGGACTGTAGACCACCATGCCGCCGCGTCGCGTGCCCAAATGGGAGTGATAGTCCACGCCGAAAAACAAGTCCATCACGCAGTTGCGCCGGGATATTGTTCCAAAAAATCCGCCCATGCCATTTCTCCCCGTCAGGCCTTCAAGGAGGCCTGCAAGGCCGCCTCTTTTTCGGCGATTTGCCGCCGCATGGTGTCGCGTTCGGCTTCGAGTTTCGCGGCGAGCGTATCGTCGCCGACGGCCAGAATTTCCGCCGCCAGAATCGCGGCATTCTTCGCGCCGTTGAGCGAGACGGTCGCGACGGGAATACCGCCCGGCATTTGTACGGTAGCGAGTAAGGCGTCGAGGCCGTCGAGCGCGCCGCCCTTCATGGGAATGCCAATCACGGGAAGGGTGGTATTCGCCGCGAACGCGCCCGCGAGGTGTGCCGCCATGCCCGCCGCGCAAATCAGGACGCCGTAGCCGTTCGCGCGGGCGTCGCGGGCGAACCGCGCGGCCTCCTCCGGGGTACGGTGCGCGCTGTAGATGTGGGCCTCGTAGGGAATCCCGAACGCGCCGAGCGCGTCGCAGGACGCCTTCACGACCGGCCAGTCGGAATCGCTGCCCATAATCACCGCGACTTTCTTCATGATAAACATTCCCTCCTTTGATTCTATCGCAATTCGCGGAACCGCTTATGATTCCGCGCCCTGTATGCCGTCAAGAATACTACAAAGCGCCCTCTATGTCAAATCTTTTATTCTTTGCGGCGCAAAAATGTTTTTTTGCGCGCGAAAATAGCGTAGTTTTATCACTCCGCTATCCCGTACGGAAAGCGGGAATCCGCGTAGAAGCGCGAAACGCCGTTTTGCCGTTGCCGGGAGCGCGGAAATTTCCGGGACTTCCGACAAAAAAGCGCCGAAATTTTCGTTTTCCCGCCGCGCGCGTCGTGGCGATTCCGACAAAGTTCCGCAAAGGCCTTGTAATTTCCGTAAAACTATGGTACAGTTCAGCGTAACGCGTCTAACAAGGAGGGATTTTTCCTATGGAACAGCTTTTCCATCTCCGCGAGAACGGGACGAGCGTCCGGACTGAGATTCTCGCCGGCCTGACCACGTTCATGACCATGGCGTACATCATCGCCCTGAACCCGAACCTTCTGACGGGCTTCCAGGTGGGTACGCCGCTGTGGAACGGCGTCTTTCTGGCGACTTGCCTGGCGTCGGCGTTCGGCACGGCCTGCATGGCCTTCCTGGCGAACAAGCCCTTTGTCATGGCCCCCGGCATGGGCCTCAACAGCTTCTTCGCCGTCATCGTCGCCAACATCGCCGCAATGCTCGAAACCGACTACACCAACGCCTTTCAGGCCGCGCTCTGCATTATTCTTGTAGAGGGCCTCGTGTTCATCCCGCTGTCGATTTTCCACATCCGCGACCGCATTGTGACCGCGATTCCGCCGTGTATCCGGCTGGGAATCGGCCCGGCCATTGGCCTCATGCTCATGAACATCGGCCTCGGCTCCAACGCCGGAATCTACGCGGAAGGCAACGGCTATTCCACGCCCTTCTACGTCATGCGCGATTTCTTCGGGGCCATGACCCCCAGCGTACTCAAGAACAGCATGGGCGCGGAATACTCCATGATGGTGCTGTCCGTGGTGACGATGTTCGTCGGGCTGTTCGTGATTATCCTGTTAAGCCTCCGGGGCGTACAGGCCGCGGTTCTGCTGGGCATGCTCGCGGCGTCGTGCGTCTACTGGGTCGGGGAGGCGCTCATTCTGCATGTCAACCCGTTCGCGTCGCTCTCTACGGCGTCCTTCGTGCCGCCGTTCGCCGATATGGCCTCCACGACGCTGTTTAAGTTCAACTTCGCGACGTTCTTCCAAATCGGCTGGTTCACGGCCATTACGCTCATCATTACTTTCTGCATGATTGACATGTTCGACACCATCGGCACCCTTATCGGCACGGCGTCGCGCGTGGGCATGGTCGACAAAAACGGCAACATGCCCCAAATGCGCGAGGCGCTTCTCTCGGACGCCATCGGCACCGTGACGGGGGCCTGTACGGGTACCTCCACCGTGACGACGTTCGTCGAATCGGCCTCCGGCGTGGAGGCCGGCGGGCGTACCGGCCTGACCGCCCTGACTGCCGCTGTTATGTTCCTGTTGTGCGTGTTTATCGCGCCCGTCGCGGCGGTCATCCCGGCGCAGGCCACCTCCGCCGCCCTGATTTACGTCGGAATCCTCATGCTTCAGGGCCTCGGCAACGTCGACTTCTCCTCCGTGGACGAGGCCGTACCCGTATTCCTGATGTTGCTTGCCATGCCGATTTCGGGCTCTATCGGGCACGGTATCGGCCTCGCCATGATTTGCTATACGGTGATTCAGCTCTTCACGGGCCGCGCGAACCGCGTTTCCGCCCTGACTTACGTCATTTCGGCGCTGTTCCTTGTCAAGTTCTTCGTGGCGGTGTAAGCCGCGAAAACGAACGCCCCCGCACGTCGTCGAACGCGCGGGGACGCTTTTTTATTCGTCTTCCCAGGTCAGCCAGCCGCCCGTGACGGTGTTCTTGTCAAAGAGCATAGTCTGCCCGGTGGTATCGGGTTTCAGCGTGGTCTCGAACGAACAGGCCGAATCGCCGCTCCAATCCGAACTCTCCCGGACTTCCAGGGACAGGGAACCGTCCGGATTTTCGCGCCCCGACACGCACTCCACGGGCATATAGTTCGTATCCCCCGCCATGTGGAAATATCCCTCGTACT
>CAMHBH010000002.1 GCA_946183175.1 uncultured Oscillibacter sp. | reverse complement strand
CATCATGGGCAGGAAGGCCATGACGCGCCGCGACACTTTTTTCATGCGTCTCACTCCTTAGCGAAAGATGAAGTCATGACAGCGCACGACTTCACGCGCCCTCTCCCGCGGACGCGCTCCGTGAAGTCATGAAACGAATGCCCCTATCATGCTCCGTACATTATACTCCGATTGCGTCGGATGTCAACAGATTTCGTCAAGGTTTACGCCCGTTAGAAGTGCGCCCCGTGACAGAAAAGGAAGAATTTGGTCTTGACAATCCGCGCCGGATGGGCTATGCTTACGGTTGCTTTAGAGGCGAAAACCATAAAAGCGCAAAAGAACGGAAAGGATGTTGCTTTTATGCCCATTACCGACCTGCTGGAACGCAACAGCAAACTCTACGGCGAGGAAATCTGTCTGGTCGAGATGAACCCGGACATACAGGAGGCCCCGCGCGTCACTTGGAAAGAGTACGAGCTTATCCAGCCCACGGCCCCCACGCCCTACGTCCGGCAGATTACCTGGAGCGTGTTCGACGAGAAGGCCAACCGCGTCGCGAATCTGCTGTTGTCGCGCGGCGTGCGCAAGGGACAGAAAGTCGCGATTCTGCTCATGAACTGCCTGGAGTGGCTCCCGATTTACTTCGGCGTCCTGAAGACGGGCGCGGTCGCCGTCCCGCTCAACTTCCGCTACACCGCCGACGAAATCGAATACTGCCTTAAACTCGCCGACGCCGACGTGCTGTTTTTCGGCCCGGAGTTCATCGGGCGCGTCGAGGAAATCGTCGACAGTATCGGCCTGAACCGGATTCTGTTCTATGTCGGCCAGAGCTGTCCGTCGTTCGCCGAGAGCTACCACGACGCCACCGCGAATTGTTCCTCCGCTGCCCCGAAAATCCTCGTGCAGGACACCGACGAGGCCGCCATCTACTACTCCTCCGGTACGACCGGATTCCCGAAAGCCATCCTTCTCGACCACACGGCGCTGTCGCAGTCGGCGCGCATGGAGGCCGTACACCACGAGACCACACACGACGACGTATTCCTGTGTATTCCGCCGCTCTACCACACCGGCGCGAAAATGCACTGGTTCGGCTCCCTCTACACGGGCGGGAAAGCCGTGCTTCTCAAAAGCAACTCCCCGAAAGCGATACTGGAAGCGGTCACGCGGGAGGGCTGTACTATCGTCTGGCTGCTCGTGCCGTGGTGTCAGGACTTGTTAGCGGCCCTCGACCGCGGCGACTTGCGGCTGGAAGACTATCAGCTTTCGCAGTGGCGGCTCATGCACATCGGCGCGCAGCCCGTGCCGCCGTCGCTCATCAAGCGCTGGATGGAGTATTTCCCGCACCACAAGTACGACACCAACTACGGCCTTTCGGAATCGACCGGCCCGGGCTGTGTGCATTTGGGGCTGGAGAACATCCGCAAAGTCGGCGCGATTGGCGTGCCGGGGTTCGGCTGGAAGTGCAAGATTGTCGACGAGCAGGGGAAAACCGTACCGCAGGGCGACGTGGGCGAACTGTGCGTAAAGGGCCCGGGCGTCATGCGCTGTTACTACCACGACCCCAAGGCCACGGCGGAAGTCCTGAAAGACGGCTGGCTCCATACGGGCGACATGGCCAAGCAGGACCCCGACGGATTCTATTTTCTGGTGGACCGCAAGAAGGACGTGATTATTTCCGGCGGCGAGAACCTGTACCCGGTACAGATTGAGGACTTCTTGCACACCCACCCGAAAATTCACGACGTGGCGGTTATCGGACTGCCCGACCCGCGACTGGGCGAAATCGCCGCCGCGATTATCCAAGTCCGCGAGGGAGAAACGTGTACGGAAGAGGAAATTCAAAAGTTCTGTATGGACTTGCCGCGCTACAAGCGCCCGCGCAAGATTATTTTCGCCGACGTGCCGCGCAACCCTACGGGCAAAATCGAGAAGCCGAAACTGCGCGAAATCTACGGGGCAACGCGCCTTGTCGAAAGCCAGAACAAGGGTTGACGAAAAACGGACAGAGGAAACGTTTCCTCTGTCCGCGTTTTTACAATCCCAGAAGCCGCGCGGCGTTGCCGCCGAGAATCGCCGACTGTTCGGCGTCCGTGAGCGGGAGTTCCCGAAAGAGGCGTAGTGCCTCCGCCTGTCCGCCCCACGGCGAATCCGTCCCGAACAGGATACGCTCCGCGCCGAATTTCCGCACAATCCGCACGAATTGCGCGGCGTCCATCAACGGAAGTTCCGCTTCTGTCCACGGGTAGCCGTCGCCGTTGGGCGTAATCCGCCCGAGCGAAAACGAGGTGTCGAGGTACACGCCCGTTTCGGGGAGGAGTTCTTCCACGGCGTCCCACTGCCGCCAGCCGCCCATATGCGCGCAAATCAGCTTTACAGGCCCGGTCTGCCGGACGGCCCGGGCTATCATGGCGGGCGTGACGCGGTTCTCGTCCGGGAGGCCGATGTCAAGCCCGGCGTGTACGAGTACGGCGAGGCCGAGTTCCCCGGCGCGGTCGAGGATACGCAGATAGCGGATGTCGTCGAAGTCCGCGCCCTGGTACGGCGGATGTAGCTTGATACCCCGTATCCCCAGCGCGGCGACGCGTCCGAGTTCGTCGCGCCAGTCGCCGTAGTCGGGGTGCATGGCCCCGAAGGACAGCACCCCGGTCTCCCGGGTGTCATTGGTACGCGCCGCCGCGTCGTTGATTCCCCGGACTTGCCGCGCGGACGTGGCGACGGGCAGATTGACGGAGTAGTCGACGCCCGCCGCCCGCATGGACGCCCGCAGGGCGTCTACCGTGCCGTCGGTGAAGGGGCGGATATGCGCGGCGGCTTGCAGTTTGTACACCGTCGCGGCGGCAATTTTGCCGGGGAAAGTATGCGTGTGGATGTCGATAATCATTCCGGGTCTCCGAGGGCCTCGCTTTGGCGAACCGTGACTTTCCGGTCGTAGCAGGAGAACGCGCCGTCGACGAGATTCTTGTCGGGGGCGGGCGTGAACAGGCTGACAAGCGGGACAATCACCAATCCGGCGAGCATGCAGAACGCGCCCGCGTTAATCGGGGACTGTTTCCCCGTACTGATTCAGTCCCCGATTAACGCGCCCGCGTTAATCGGGGACTGAATCAGTACGGGGAAACTCGAGCGGACGAAGATATTCGCGAGCATGACGACGGTAGAGAATACGAAGCTGACCCAGCAGGCGATTTTAGTTGTACGCCGCCAGTAGAGGCCGTAGAGGAACGGCGCGAGGAAGGCCCCCGCGAGTGCGCCCCAGCTTACGCCCATGAGTTGCGCGATAAAGGTCACGCTGGAGCGGTACTGGATAATCGCCAGTACGACGGACACGGCGATAAAGACGACAATCAGGGCGCGCATAATGGAAACTTGCCGTTTCTGGTTCATGCCGGGGAAAAACAGGTCTTTGATAAAGTCGAGTGTGAGCGTGGAGGAGGAAGCGAGTACGAGAGAGGAGAGCGTAGACATGGACGCGGAGAGCACGAGGATGACGACGACGGCGATTAAGATATCGGGGAGGCCGGAGAGCATGGAGGGGATGACGGCGTCGTAGCCGCCGACGGGGACGCCGTTTTCGGTGACTTGAATCACGTCGGAGAAGAGGCGTCCGAAGCCGCCGAGGAAGTAGCACCCGCCCGCGACGACGAACGCGAAGAGCGTGGAAATCACGGTACCCTTGTTGACCGCTTCCTCACTCTTGATAGCGTAGAATTTCTGTACCATTTGGGGGAGGCCCCAGGTACCGAGGGAAGTCAGGATAACGACGCCGAGGAGGTTCACGGGGTCGGGGCCGAAGAAGGAGTTGAACACGCCGGGGGCGTCCGACACCAGCGGGTCACTGACACGCGAAAGGCCGTCGAGCGCGGCGAGGAAGCCGCCCCGGCTGTGGAGTACGGCGGCAATTACGGCGCAGATTCCGAAGAGCATGATAATGCCCTGGATGAAATCGTTGATAGCGGTAGCCATGTAGCCCCCGGCGATGACATAGATACCCGTCAGCACGGCCATGACGACGACGCACACGGAGTAGTCGATGTGGAAGGCCATTCCGAAGAGGCGCGAGAGGCCGTTGTAAAGGCTTGCGGTGTAGGGAATGAGGAAGATGAAGATAATCACGGAGGCGGAGATTTTGAGGGAGTGACTGCCGAAGCGTTTGCCGAAGAACTCCGGCATAGTGGCGCTGGAAAGGTGCTGCGTCATGATACGGGTACGGCGACCGAGTACGGCCCAGGCGAGCAGGGAGCCGAGGAGGGCATTCCCGATACCGGCCCATGTGGCGGCCATACCGTAGCGCCAGCCGAATTGCCCGGCGTAGCCGACGAACACGACCGCCGAGAAATAGGAAGTGCCGTAGGCGAAGGCGGTCAGCCACGGCCCGACGGAGCGCCCGCCGAGTACGAAGCCGTCGACATCGGTGGCGTTGCGGCGGCAGTAGAGGCCGATTCCGACCATCAGCCCGAAGAATACCACCAGCATGAGCGCTTTCAAAACCATAAAGAAACCAGTCCTTTCTTTTGCTTTACAGCTTTAACACTATAAACCTTCAAAGCAGAAAAGTCAAGCGGAATCCGCGATTCTCCGCGCGTGAACGCCGGGAAATACGGAATTTCGGCGTTTTCGACGAAACCGCCCTTGCGCGCGCGGTACCCGTATGCTAAAATGGAACAAAGGAGGCGGTGGACTTGTATCGTGTGCGACTGTTTCACAGGCCGGAGGACGAAAACGGATATTTAAGTAACTGGTATCCGTCGGAGTTCACGCTGGACGGGGTACTGTTCCGCTCGATGGAACAATACATGATGTACCAGAAAGCGGTTATTTTCGGCGACAGCAAAACGGCAAAGAAGATTCTGGAGGAATCGAACCCGGAGAAAGTCAAGGCGCTGGGCCGGGAGGTGTCGGACTACAACGACGCCGCATGGAGTGCAGTCCGGCAGGCGGTCGTGTACCGGGGACTGCTCGCGAAATTCGGGCAGAATGCCGAACTGAAACGGAAACTTCTCGACACGGGCGACGATATTCTCGCGGAATGCGCCTTTGCGGACAAAGTCTGGGGTATCGGCGTGTCGACGAAAGACCCGGGCCGCGCGAATATGGAGAACTGGAAGGGGCAAAACCTTCTGGGGGCGTCGCTGATGATGGCGCGGGAGGCATTGAAAATACGGGAAGCCGCCCGGCAGGACGAAAAGCCCGTCCGGCGGGATTTGAACAAGTTCCGGGGGTGTATGATTGGCGGCGCGGCCGGGGACGCGCTGGGGTACGCGGTGGAGTTCCGGACGGCGGACGACATTTTCCGGGAGTACGGGCCGCGCGGAATCACGGAATACAAACTCCGCGGCGGCGTGGCGCAAATCTCCGACGATACGCAGATGACGCTTTTCACCGCGAACGGCCTGCTGTTCGGGGACACGAGAGTTTCCACACGCGGTATCGGCCTCCCGTGGGGCTACCTGGACGGCGCCTATCGCGACTGGTACAGGACACAAAGAAATCAGGCCCCGAAAGCGGACGAATATTATACGTCGTGGCTGTTGAACGTGCCCGGGCTGTACCATACGCGTGCGCCGGGGAATACGTGTATGTCGGCGCTGTCGGGCGGGCGTCTGGGGACGATTGAGGAGCCGATTAATCACAGTAAGGGTTGCGGCGGTGTCATGCGCGTCGCGCCCGTCGGACTGTTTTTCGCCGAGCCGACTTGTTATAACAAAGTCTCCATTGAGACTTCCGACCGGATAGCGGCGGAGGCCGCCGCGCTGACACACGGGCACGAGTTAGGCTACATTCCCGCCGCCGCCCTCGCGCATATCGTCCGGAGGCTGGCCGAAAACGAACGGGAAACCGTACTTTCCGCCGTGACCGACGCGCTGAATACGATTCCCGGGCTGTTTCCGGGCGCGAAACACATGGAGGAGTTTGTGTCGCTTACGCGCAAGGCTGTGGACTTGTCAGCGTCCGGCATGGCAGACCTTGACGCAATCCGGCGACTGGGCAAGGGCTGGGTCGCCGAGGAGACGCTTGCAATCGCCGTCTACTGCGCCCTGAAGTACGAAACCGACTTCGAGCGGGGCATTATCGCCGCCGTCAACCACGACGGCGACAGCGACTCGACCGGGGCCGTGGCGGGGAATATTCTGGGGGCGCGTCTGGGCTACGGCGCGATTCCGCGCAAGTTCACGGAGAATCTGGAACTGCGGAGCGTGATTCTGGAAATCGCCGACGATTTGTTTCAGGAGTGCCGCCTGTCGGGCTACGGGACGTATCAAGACCCGCTCTGGGAAAGCAAGTATATCCAGCAAACCTATCAGCCGTAAGCGGCACGGAACCGGGACAACTACTGCCCCGGTTCCGTACTGCCTTACAAGTCGGTCATTTCCTGCTGTTCGACCTGCCGGATACCCTTCGCCGTGAGCGCGGCGGAGGCTTTCGCGTTGTCCGCGACACGGAAAATCATGTAGGCGTCCTTGCCCTTCTTGCCGCCCAGGAAGGCGTACATATACTCTACGTTCACGCCGGCGTCAGCCAGAACGCGGAGCACCTTGTCAAGACCGCCGGGGGTGTCGGACAGCGCCACGCCCAGGACTTGCGTCACGCTGTGGACAAACTCCGCGTCGCGCAAGACGGTGGTCGTCTTGTAAACGTCGTCGACGATGATACGGGCGATTCCGAAATCGCTGGTCTCCGCCAGTGAAAACGCCCGCATGTCGATTCCGTTCTCCGCCAGTACGGCGGTCATGGACTGCAACGCGCCGGGACGGTTCTCCACAAAGACTGAAATCTGTTGAATCACGGGGCACGCCTCCTCTCAAATCTTGCGCTTGTCGATGACGCGCACGGCCTTTCCCTCGCTCCGCACGATGGACTTCGGCGCGACAAGCGTCACTTTCGCGGTCAGGCCCAGCATGGAGCGCAGGCCGTTGACGAGTTCTTTCTGACGGCGGCTGATTTCGCCGAGGTTGTCCGTAAACATCTCCGGTGTCATTTCTACCTGTATGTCCAGCGTGTCGGTATTGTTCACGCGGTCGACGAGAATCTGGTAGTTGGCGGGGTAGCCCAGATTCAGCAGGACGGTCTCAATCTGAGACGGGAAGACATTCACGCCGCGGATAATGAGCATATCGTCGGTTCTGCCGCGCGGCTTCGTCATTTTGACGTGGGTACGCCCGCAGGAGCACTTTTCGCGCGTCAGTACGCAGATGTCGCGGGTACGGTAGCGAATCAGCGGGAAGGCCTTCTTCGTGATGGACGTGAACACGAGTTCGCCCTGTGTGCCGTCCGGGAGGACTTCGCCCGTCTCCGGGTCGATGACTTCCGCGATGAAGTGGTCTTCGTTGATGTGCATGCCGGACTGGGCCGAGCACTCGAACGCCACGCCCGGGCCGGACAATTCCGTCAGGCCGTAGATGTCGTAGGCCTTGATTCCGAGCGTGTCCTGAATGGACTGCCGCATTTCCTCCGACCACGCTTCCGCGCCGAAAATGCCCGCTTTCAGGGGGATTTCGTCGGGGGTGAGGCCCATTTCCTTCATGCTCTCGCCCAAGTAGGCGGCGTAGGACGGCGTACAGCAAAGAATCGTCGCGTTCAGGTCGCGGATGAACATAATCTGCCGTTCGGTATTGCCGGACGAGGTGGGAATCGTCAGGCAGCCGACTTTGTGCGAACCGCCGTTGAGGCCCGGGCCGCCCGTGAACAGGCCGTAGCCGTAGGATATCTGGCACACGTCCTCGTTGGTGCCGCCCGCCGCGACAATCGCGCGCGCGCAACAGCTTTCCCACAAGTCGAGGTCGGCCTGCGTGTAGAAGGCCACGACGCGCTTGCCGGTCGTGCCCGACGTGGACTGAATCCGCACGCAGTCTTTCAGCGGCACGGCGACGAGGCCGTAGGGGTACGCCCTGCGCAAGTCGTCCTTGCTCAGGAACGGCAACTTGTGCAAATCCCCGGTGCCGTGGATGTCGTCGGGGGTTACTCCGGCGGTCTGCATTTTCTCCCGGTAGTAGGGGACGTTGTCCCAGACGTGGCGAACCTGCGTGACAAGGCGTTCGTCCTGCCAGGCCTTGATTTGCTCCCGCGACGCGGTCTCGATTTCCGGTTGGTAATAACGCTCCAAATTGTACACTCCTTTTCCGGTGCGCTTTCCGCGCGGCTCTTTAACGGTGTAATGTTTTACACCACAAAAGAGCATTTGTCAAGCGTTTTTTCCGAGCGCGAACGCCCTGCGGTTGAGTTCGAGGAACTTCGCCGGAACCATCGCTTCCAGCGACTTTTCCCACGCCTCCGCCGGGAGGTCAAAGTAGTGCGACAGCCGCCCCATCAACACGATATTGACCGCCTTACTGCTCCCGGCCTGCTCCGCCAGCGCAAGACAGTCCAGCGCGTCGACTTTCGCCCCCGTGGCGCGCATTTTCTCGACGAGGCTTTCCGGGTACGCCGCCGCGCCCGTAATGACCGGCATGGGGTCAATTCTCTGCGTGGACGTGACAATCTGCCCGTCGGGCTTCAGGTACGACAGCCAGCGCGCGGCCTCCAGCAGTTCAAAGGACACGATGAAATCGGCTTCGCCGCGGTCGATGACGGGCGAGTTGACGCGGTCGCCGTAGCGCACGTAAGTGACGACACTCCCGCCGCGCTGGGACATCCCGTGTACTTCCGACACCTTCACGTCGTAGCCCTGCCCGAGAAGCAAATGCCCGAGGAGTTTGCTTGCCAGAAGGCTTCCCTGTCCGCCGACGCCGACTATCATGATATTTTTCGTCTCCATGCTCACGCCTCCCCTCCGGTACTCTCGAACGCGCCGAACTTGCAAAGTTGCGTACACACGCCGCAGCCTACGCACAGCGTCGCGTCGACGCGGGCCCTGCCGCCCTGAATCGAAATCGCCGGACAGCCGATTTTCATGCACGACTTACAGCCCACACACTTTTCGGTGTTGACTTTCAGCGGGGCCTTGTGCTTGACGTACTTCAACAGCGCGCACGGACGCCGCGAGATAATCACCGACGGTTCCTCCGCCGCGAGTTCCTCTTTGACGGCCTTCTCTGTCTCCGCGAGGTCGTAGGGGTCGACGACGCGCACGCGCCGGAATCCCATGGCGCGGCAGAGGCTTTCCAGGTCGATTTTCCCGGCGGGGTCGCCCTTGATATTGTAGCCCGTCGTGGGGTTCTGCTGGTGTCCGGTCATGCCCGTGATGGAGTTGTCGAGGATAATCACCGTGCTGTTGGACCGGTTGTAGGCGATATTTGCAAGGCCCGTCATGCCGGAGTGCATAAAGGTGGAATCGCCGATAACCGCGACGGTTTTGTGTTCGCTCTCCGCGCCGAAGGCCTTGTTGAAACCGTGTATGGCGCTGATGGACGCGCCCATGCAGAGCGTCATTTCCATGGCCGACAGCGGCGCGACGGCCCCCAGCGTGTAACAGCCGATATCGCCGAGGACGGTACACTTTAACTTGTTGAGCGTGTGGAACAGCCCCCTGTGCGGACAGCCCGCGCACATGACGGGCGGGCGCGGCGGTATCGGCTCGTCCAAGGCTTTCCCGCTGTGTACGGGCATTCCGAGTTTCTCCGCGACGAAGTTCTGTGAATACTCTCCCAGCGGTGGGAATTTCTCCTTCCCGACGCATTCCAGCCCGATTTCCCGGCAGAAGGTTTCCAGGAAACCGTCGAGTTCCTCAACGACGACCAGAGAATCGACGGAGGCGGCGAACGCGCGGATTTTCTTTTCGGGGAGGGGCCAGACCATGCCGAGTTTCAAGACCGGGTAGCGGTCTCCGCACACCTCTTTTACGTACTGGTAGCAGGTCGACGATGTAAGAAGGCCAAAAGCAGTATCCTGTCCGGGCTCCGCGCGGTTCAGGTCCGACGTTTCCGCGAACTCCGCCAGCCTGCGCATACGCTCCTCTACGACCGGGTGACGCCGAATCGCGTTGCCGGGCATCATGACGTACTTGGCGATATTTTTCTCGTAGGGCCTCGCGGGCGGCGCGGTACGCTCCCCGGTCTCCACGACCGACTGCGAGTGTGCGATACGCGTACACATTTTGAGCAGTACGGGGCAGTCGAACGCCTCGGAGATTTCGTAGGCCCGCATGGCGAACGCGCGGCCCTCCGCCGAATCGGACGGCTCCAGCATGGGCAGTTTGGCGGAGCGGGCGTAGTGCCGGGAATCCTGCTCATTCTGCGACGAGTGCATGCCGGCGTCGTCGGCGACGGCAATCACCATGCCGGCGTTGACGCCCGTATAGGACACCGTAAACAGCGGGTCGGCGGCCACGTTCAACCCTACGTGTTTCATGCCGCAAAAGCTCCGCTTCCCGGCCAGGCTTGCCCCGAACGCCGTCTCCATGGCTACTTTCTCGTTGGGGGCCCACTCGCAGTAGATTTCGTCGTACTTCGCGGCCTCCTCGGTGATTTCCGTACTCGGCGTGCCCGGGTAGCTGGATACCACCGCGCAGCCCGCCTCGTACAGTCCGCAGGCAACCGCCGCGTTGCCCAACATCAGTTGTCTCATGTTCATTCCCTCACAATTTCCGTCAAGATGATTCCTCTTCGGGCGTGCGCCGGAAGCGTTCGCGGAAAATCACGTCCCGCATGACGCCGCCCGCGCCGCCGTCCAACATCGAACGCCGTACCCGGCTGATGGTCGCACTGCTCGCCCCGGTTTTCGCCAGAATTTCGGAGTAGACTTCGCCGCGCTCCAGCTCTACCGCCACTTCAAAGCGCTGTTCCATGCTCCGTAATTCTATCGGCGTACACAGGTCTTGAAAAAAACGGGTACACTCGTCGAGGTCTCTGAGGTTCAGGATGGTCTCATAAAGGCCCGTATTCGGTTCTCTGTGTTTTCGATTCCCGCCCATAGCGTCCGCCCCTTTCGTGTTCCGCCGGGAATGTCGCGTCCGGTGGTATTGTAGCACAACCGCCCCGGAACGTAAACTCTTTTTTGCGCTTGACTTCGCTAGAGTTTTTTGGCGCGGGCCCTCCGTAACGCAAGACGCTGTTTATATCGAAAAATTAAGACCTTCTCCGCAAAATCCGGGCAGAGTCGACTATGATTCCGTTCCGCTTTCCGCGCGGCAGGGCAAATAACGCTTGCTTTATGCGTAGAATCAGAGTATACTTACGGCTTGTGCGAGAAAAACAGACGAAACAAGTCGGAAAGGAGCCGCTCTGTGAAGAAAACCGACTATCAGAAGGAAGAGCCCCGTATCCCGGAGCAGTCCGGATTTACGCTGGAAAACTGGGCGCTGTGCGACCGTATCGGCGAAAAGAGCCGGGAGGCCCCCGGCCTCGTTACGCTGACGCCCGGCGAAATCCGCGACAGTGGCGGACTGCCCCGGGCGATTTCCCGGAAATCCGCCGCCGTCGTCCGGGAGACGTTCCGGGGCCTCGAAATCCACGCCTTCCCGCCCGACGTGCTCGAACAGTGGGAGTATATCCTGCCGCACTTCCGGCCCCATATGGACGAGTATTTGTCGTCCTTATTCCTGCGGGCCTGTCTGCCTGATGAGATGTACCGGTTACAACTCGGCGAGACGTTCCTGACCTCCCGCGACGACGACCTCGACGCGAAAGCGCGCTGGCCCCACGCCGCCGTACTCGGAATCGGGAGTACGGTTCGGGGCGGCGCGGAGCCGCTGTTGCTGTTCGACGAGCACGAATCCTACGGGGAGGAGCGCGAAAGCAGTTCCCTCGTGATTCTGATGAAGCGTTACCTTTTGGGAAAGCAACGGCCCCCGTACCCGTTCTATCAGATGTTGAACGAGGTCAACTATATCGACATGTACGGCGGGGGGCACTCGAAGAACCTCGCGACGTACGTCAAGTATTTGAACGCGCTCCCGGCGGAGAAGTTCGGCGGGGAGGACGCCGCCCCGGTATGGAAAACCGCCGTCGTCGACGCCGCCCTGACGGCGTTCTATGAAGGTTTACGCGAGCCGTCCGCGAACTTCCGGGAGCGCGGGCGCTGGGAGCCGGCGCTACGGCGTTCGCTGTCGGACTACCGGGCGCGCACGGCGCTGAAGGACGAACCGGGGTTCGACGCCGCGTCGCGTAAAATCACGCGCTTTCTGACGACGGTTTTCGCGCGCAGTCAGGCCAACGGCGACTTGAAACTGACGATGACCGACAAGCAGGGCAACCGTGTCGTGAAGGGACGCGAGACCGGGCACGAAACCGACTTGAATCTGCTGGTACCGTATCTGCCGTATCTGTGTACGCGGACATGGGGCGAGGAGGTGTCGCGGCTGGTGATGTACTTCCTGTGGGAAGGGCGGTTCTACCAGGAAATGCTCTTTTCGCGCACCTACGAAGCGCTGTGCGCGGCGATTCCGAAGGACTGCGCGGAGGCCGACGCCATCGAGACCCCGGCGGGGACAATTACCATTGCGAGTTGCGAGCTGAAAGACAAGCACGGCGTGCCGCTGAAAATCTACGACTTATCGTCAGTAGGCGGACTTTCGCCGGGGCCGCTGAACCGCTACCTGCGGACGCACAACGGCGCGTTCGGCCTGACGATTTTCCGCGACGCCGAAATACACTCCGCCGTCCTGACGCGCGGAGAGGCCGTCGACATGGCCTTGTGGGAGCGTATCTGTGAGGCCCTGGTCGCGCGGGAAGGGGCCTCCGACAAGAACGGCGTATGGCACATGACCCGCAACCCGAACGGAATCGCGGGATTCCTGCTGAACGGCAACCCGACACACCGCTATGTACCCTGTACGGCCATCACGGCGCAGTCGCTGGCGCGTCTCGCCGACGAGTGCGCCGCGCAATAACGCAACCCGTCCGGGAAACGCGCCCGGGCGGGTTTTGTATCAGTCCTTTTTGCCGCGAATCCAGCGGAGGCCCCAGTGGAACGCGTCGTCCATTTGGTTGTGTCCCTTGAAGAAGCGTACCACCTTCTCGACGCTCAAAGTCTCGTCGTGGTCGTTCTCCAACAGCGCAATCGCGCACATTCCGAGGTTGGAGCCGTATTCGTCCATGCGGACGATGATTTCCTGCCCGTCGGCACACCGGACAGTCACGACGCCATTGGCCTCGCGCCAGTTCGCCGCGCCGTCGTAGATGAACGTATAAACGAGAATCCGGCGGATGAGGGAGACTTTGTTCCCGTTGACGCGGAGGTTTTCCCCGCCCGCGGAGGCCCCTGTACGGTCGTCGCCGTCGAGTACGACGTACGGCACTTTCGAGTAGTTGCCGAACGACTTGCCAAGCGCCTGTACGCAGCCCTTTGTGCCGTCCTTCAGTTCGTACAGACAGCCCAAGTCCAAGTCCACGGCAGCGGGACGCATTCCGAACAGTCCGCCGCGCCCCGTCGGCTGCTGCCAGTTCAGGTTGATGACGATTTCGCCTAAGTTCTTTCCGCGCTTCTCAAGGCTGACTTTCTGACCCTTGCGCAACTCGACTTTTTTCGGCGGCGTCGCGACGGGCGGCGGTATGACAATCGTCTCTTTCGGCGGCGTGACAATTTTCGGCGGCGCGGGCGGCACGACGGGAGGCGCTTTCGGCGGCGGTACGGGTTGCGGTTGCGGGGCGGCCTCCTCGCCGCCGTAGGCGCGGAGCAAGTCACCGAGGCCGCCGTTGAACCCCCGCGCCACGGCGGAGAAGCGCCAGCCGCCTTTCCGGTAGAGTTCCACGGAGATAATGGCGCGTTCGTTGAGGAAGTCGGACCCGGAGAGGCGCATTTGCAGGGCGGCGTCGCCGTCCTGGACTACGTCCAGCGTATGCGCCGAGATAGTGCCCATGACGCCCTGTCCGTCGATGGAGACCGTGAACACGAGTTTGTCGATAGTCGCGGGGAGGCTTTCGAGCGACACCGTGAACGCCGCGCCCTGAGCATTCGGCGCGTAGCGGATTTCGCCGCCCGGGGAGCGCGTCTGATTGTAGAAGACCATGTAGCGGTCGTCGGAGAGCTTCCCGTCGGCGTCGACGCCGAAACAGCAGTAGTCGTAAACGTCCCGGCCCGTCACGGACATGGATACCGTAATCTCCCGGCCCGTGTTCACGTACTGGTCGAGTTTGCCGCGCATTCCTCGCTGGACGTTCATAAAATCCCCCCTCTTGATTCTGTACGAAAAGGGGCGGGGAAAGTTCCCCGCCTGAGCGCGTTCAATTGCGGTTCTGCCGGACGGACGGCGGAAGCATCCCTTGCAGCCACTGTCCGAACGATTCGGGCTTTCTGGTCTGGATGAGCACGACGCCGGGGCCCGTAAAGCGGCAGACCAGCGTCTCCCCGGACATCATGCTGGAAATCCAGCCGCCGGAGGCCTTTTCGATGTGGTAGTCCATATAATCGGGCCACGCGACGAGGTGCCCGTTGTCGACGACGACCTCCTCCCCGGCGGCGAGGTTGATGGCGTGAATCGCGCCGAAACTGCTCAAAAAGACTGTCCCGCGCCCGTGTACGTCCAGCACGAAAAGGCCTTCCCGAGAGAATATCCCCTGCATAAGATTCTGCATGGCGGTCTCGACGTTAATCCCGGACGTAGCGGCGAGGAAGCCGTCCTTCTGTACGCGCAGGTGATAGCTTCCGTCCAGTTGCACGTCGACGACGCCACCGAGTGTGGACGGCCCGAGGAGGACTTTCCCGGGGCCGCGCGCGGCGCGGATGGTCTGGAAGAAGAATTTTTCTCCGGTGAGGAATTTCCGGGCCAGACCGCCGAGGAAATTCCCCTCCATGGAGCCCTCAATGTCCAGCGCGCCGGACATGGCAATCATGGCGTCGGATTCGGCCTTGACGGCCTCCCCGCGTTCGAGTTCGCAACGCACGACCGGAAAGGCGTTGCCGTAGAGAATTTCGTACTTCATCACACGTTCACCCCGTAGTTGAGGCCCAGCGCGCGAAGTCCCCCCTGAAAGCCGTTGCCGATGGCGTTGAACTTCCATTCCCCGCGGTTGCGGTAGAGTTCGCCCACGACGAGCGCGGTTTCGATGGAGTAGTCTTCTCCGAGGTCGTAGCGGACGAGTTCCTTGTGGTTGGCCTCGTCCATGACGCGGATATAGGCGTTGCTGACCTGTCCGAAGTTCTGCTTGCGGGCGTCGGCCTCGTAGATGGTGACGGTGAAATCAATTTTGTCGATGGATTCGGGGACTTTAGCCAAATCGACGCGGATTTGTTCGTCGTCGCCCTCCCCGGCCCCGGTACGGTTGTCGCCCATGTGTTCGACACTCCCGGAAGCGTGCTTGAGGTTGCCGTAGAATACGAAATCGGCGTCGGAAGTCACCCTGCCGTTGGGCGCGAGGAGGAATACGGAGGCGTCGAGGTCGAAGTCGGAGCCGCCGTCGTACTTGTTCACGTCCCAGCCCAGCCCGACAAGGAGTTTGCTCAGACCGGGGTTGTTTTTCGTCAGGTCGACTTTCTGCCCCTTGGACAAATTCACTGCCATTTACGAACCCTCCATTACACGTTGACGCCGTAGTTGAGGCCCAGCGCGCGCAGTCCGCCCTTGAAGCCGCTCCCGATGGCGTTGAATTTCCATTCCCCGGCGTTGCGGTAAATCTCCCCGACGACCATGGCGGTTTCGACGGAGAAATCTTCCCCGAGGTCATAGCGGATGAGTTCCCGGCTGTTGGCGTCGTCGAGGACGTGGATATAGGCGTTGCTGACCTGTCCGAAATTCTGCTGGCGCTCGTCGGCCTCGTAGATGGTGACGGTAAAGTCAATCTTGTCGATATTGGCGGGGACTTTGCTCAGGTCGATGAGAATCTGTTCGTCGTCGCCCTCGCCGGCCCCGGTACGGTTGTCGCCCATGTGTTCGACACTCCCCGAGGGGTGCTTGAGGTTGTTGTAGAATACGAAATCGGCATCGGAAGTCACCTTGCCGTTGGCCCCCAGCAGGAAGGCGGCGGCGTCGAGGTCGAAGTCGTAGCCCCCATCGTATTTGTTGGTATCCCAGCCCAGCCCGACGAGAATCTTGCTCAGGCCCGGATTGTTTTTCGTCAGGTCTACTTTCTGCCCCTTGGACAAACTTACAGCCATTTTGACAGCCTCCTTATCACAGTTCAGGCGTGTTTCCCGGTCACGAACTTTCTCAGCATATCAATCGGAATCACGAGGAAGGCAAGCGCGGCGCAGAGGAGCCAGGCCCCGACGCTTAACGGTTCGACGCTTAAGGCCGGGCCGCCGAACGTCACGAAGACGAATTGCAGGGCGAAGATGGAGCCCATGACGAGCAGGAAATTCCGGTTGCGGCCGATTTCGTAGAACGGGTTGAGGTGTTCGGTACGGGCGTTGAAGCCGTTGAAGGTAATGGACATCATGAAGGTCGCGAAGAGCGCGGATTTCAGATAGGTGGTGTCCACGTCGCCGAAGAGGTTGCGAAGCGGCGGGAAGAAGAGAATCGAGAGGCACAGACAGGTAATATAGAGCGCGGCGATGATAATCTGAATGAGCATATCCCGGCTGACGATACTCGCCGAGCGCGGCACGGGCGGTTCGCGCATATACTCCTGGCGGGCGGGTTCGCTCCCGAAGGCGATTGCCGCGAGGGT
Source organism: uncultured Oscillibacter sp. (assembly GCA_946183175.1). Classification (GTDB taxonomy): domain Bacteria; phylum Bacillota; class Clostridia; order Oscillospirales; family Oscillospiraceae; genus Oscillibacter. The sequence goes on along the minus strand of CAMHBH010000002.1, from coordinate 25,854 downwards.
GTCCATGGCGAGGTTGACCAAAAGAAGCTGAATGACCGTCATGACGACGTTTTCGCCGAGCAGGGGCCCGAGGAAGCAAATCAGCACGGCGGCGACGTTGACCGTCAACTGGAAAATCAGGAATTTGCGGATACTCTTAAACATCGTGCGCCCGTAGAGGATGGCCTTTTCGATGGACGAGAAATTGTCGTCGAGAATCGTAATATCCCCGGCCTCTTTTGCGACTTCCGTGCCGCTGCCCATGGCGAAGCCGACATCGGCCTTTTTGAGCGCGGGGGAATCGTTGACGCCGTCTCCGGTCATGCCCACGACGCGGTTGAGTTCCTGCGCCACGCGCACGAGACGACTTTTGTCGGACGGCAAAGCACGCGAGACGACACGAAGTCGCGGCAACAGTTCTTTGAGTTCGCTGTCGGTCTTCTCCCCGACTTCCGCCGAAGTCAGCGCCACGTCGTCGGGCGACGTGACAAGCCCCGACTCTTTCGCAATGGCCACGGCGGTTTCCTTGCGGTCTCCGGTAATCATGACGACCTGAATGCCGGCGTTGCGCACTTCCTGAATGGCGCTGACGGCCTCCTTGCGCACGTTGTCCCGGATACTCAAGAGGCATACAAGGGTCAGTTCGCCCTCGTCGCTCTCGCCCTCAGCACGCGCTACGGCCAACAGGCGCATAGAGCGCGCCGACTGCGTGTCGAGATAGTCCTGCATGGCCTTCTGGTCGGGCATGGGGTGTACGGTGCCGTCGGCGGCGAGGTAGTGCCGACAACGGACAAGCAGGCGTTCCGGCGCGCCCTTGACGTAGGTATAGGCCCCGTTTTCGCGGGAAACCGTCACGCTTGACGATTTCTTATTGGAATCGAACGCCCGGAAGGACTTGGCACTGTTTTTGAGTTCCGGGATACGCCCGGCCAGCCCGGCCTCGTACAGGTACGACATCACGGCGCGGTCGGTGCTGTTGCCGCCGATGATGTTCCCGGCGCTGACGGCGGCGCTGTTGTTGACGCCCAATCCTAACAGCAGTTCCTCGGCGAACCCGGCGGACGTGTCGCGAATCGCGGCGTAGGTCTTGCCGTCGCCGGTGGCGAGTTCCGTCACGGACAGGCGGCCTTCCGTAATCGTCCCGGTTTTGTCGGAGTAGAGCAGGCTCAGACTTCCGGCGGTCTCCAGGCCGTTGATTTTGCGGACGAGTACGTTGTCTTTCGCCATGCGCAGACTCTGGAACGACAGCAGAATAGAAGTCAGCATAGGCAGGCCCTCGGGCACCGCGCAGACGATGATAGTCACGGCGACGGTCACGGCGTCGAGAATCAGCCGCACCCAGCCGTAGAAGTTATCGGGGATATTCCCGCCCAGCAGGTTTTTCGCCAGAATGCCCACGACTATCGCCGTGGCCCCGATATAGCCGAACCGCGAAATCTTATTCGCCAGGTCGTGGAGCTTGACCTGTAAGGGCGTCTCGCGGGTGTCCTCCTGTACTTCTAAAGCCAGTTCGCCGAACAGCGTCTTATCGCCGACAACCTTGACTTGCATATAGGCCTCGCCGCCGCAGACGACCGTACCGCGGTAGGCGTAGCAGGGGTTGAGCAGGTCTTTGATGTTGTACGATTCCCCCTCGGGGAGCGGGGTCTTTCTGGCCTCCTCGGTCTCGCCGTTGAGCGCGGCCTGGTCGACCATGACCATACCCTCTACGATTTCGCCGTCGGCGGCGATTTTGTCCCCGGCCTGTAGATAGACGATATCGCCCGTGACGACCTCCCCGACCGGGATTTCCAGCAGTTCCCCGGCCCGGACGACCTTCGCCGATTCCCGGGCCTCCTCCTCGGCCTTCAGCGCCGACGCCTTGCCCTCCTGACGGCTCTCGCTGACGGAGGAAACCCCGTTCGCAATCAGGATGGCAATCAGGATTCCGACGGGCTCGAACCACTCCGCCTGTTTGAGAAAGAACAGAATCAGTTGTACGGCCATTGCGACCAGCAGAATCATAATCATGGGGTCCTTGAAGCCCTCCATGATTTTTTTCCAGAGCGGGTCGGGCGGAATCTGCGTCAGTACGTTCGCGCCGTATTGCTTTCGGCTTTCCTCGACTTCCTGCGGCGTCAGACCGGTGAATTTCATAAGACATACCTCCGTATTATGCCCAAGGATACAATCTACAGTCATTTTATCAAGTAAGCGATTCAGTTTACCATGTATAAGCAGAGTTGTCAAATACTTTTTCGGCTGTCTGCGCGCGGAATCTATGGAGAAAATGACTGTCAAGGCCTGGCACTTGCCTTTCCGTCGCCGTGTACGGCGGGGGAGTCGGGAACCGGCCAAATTACGGGAGATAGCCCCGGAGAGGCCCACGCGACTACAGCTTGACAAAGAAGCGGAAACCGGGTATAATTAGAACAGATGTTTTAATAATTAAGGAAAAAGGAGTACCTCATGCAAGACAAAATCATCGTCAAAGGCGCGCGCGTCAACAACCTGAAAAATCTGGACGTGACGATTCCCCGCGACAAATTAGTCGTCATGACGGGGCTTTCGGGTTCGGGCAAGTCCTCCCTCGCGTTCGATACCATCTACGCCGAGGGACAGCGGCGTTACGTCGAAAGCCTCTCGTCCTACGCCCGGATGTTCCTCGGACAAATGGAAAAGCCCGACGTGGACTATATCGAAGGCCTGTCCCCGGCCATTTCCATCGACCAGAAGACGACCAGTAAGAATCCGCGTTCGACCGTCGGCACCGTCACCGAGATTTACGACTATCTGCGTCTCCTGTGGGCACGCGTCGGCGTGCCCCACTGCCCCAAGTGCGGGAAGGAAATCCGGCAACAGACGATAGACCAGATAATCGACCAGTTACTCGCCCTCCCGGAGGGTACCCGGATACAGGTTATGGCCCCGGTAGTGCGCGGCAAGAAGGGCGAACACGCGAAAATTTTCGAGGGCGCGCGGCGTTCGGGCTACGTCCGCGTCCGGATTGACGGCAACCTGTACAGTCTTGACGAGGAAATCAAGCTGGAAAAGAATAAGAAGCACAATATCGAAATCGTGATTGACCGTCTCGCCGTCCGCCCGGATATCCGGCAACGCCTGACCGACAGCGTAGAGACGGCGTCGGGGCAGTCGGGCGGGCTGATTGTCGTGAATCTGCCCGACGAGGAACGCGACCTGACGTTTTCGCAGAATTACGCCTGCGAGGACTGCGGCATTTCCATTGAGGAATTGACCCCGCGCATGTTCTCGTTTAACAACCCTTACGGGTTCTGTCCGGCCTGTACGGGACTGGGCAGCCAGTTAAAGGCCGACCCCGTGTTAATGATACCCGACGAAAGCAAGTCCGTCGCACAGGGGGCGATAGCCGTCAGCGGGTGGCACAACGTCAAATCGGACGGTATCGCGCGGATGTACTTCGAGGCCCTGTCGGAGAAGTACGGCTTCCCGCTCGACGCGCCGTGGCGGGAACTCTCGGACGAGGCCAAACAAATCCTGCTCTACGGCACCGGCGGCGAAAAACTCGAATTGCACTACGACCAGCCGCGCGGAAAGGGTGTACTTTATCAACCCTTTGAGGGAATCTGCGCGAACGTGGAGCGGCGTTACAGGGAAACGCAAAGCGACGCAAGCAAGAGCGAATTGGAGGAGCTGATGTCGGAATGCCCGTGCCCGGCGTGCGGGGGGCGGCGACTGCGTAAGGAAGCGCTCGCCGTCACGGTGGGCGGACAGGATATCGACGCGTTCACGCGGCTTTCGGTGTCGGAGGAACTCGAACGCGTCGAAGCGTTGCAACTCTCGCCGCAACAGCGGCGTATCGCCGACCAGATTCTGAAGGAAATCCGCGCGCGGCTGGGGTTCCTGCAATCGGTGGGCCTCGGCTATCTGACATTGAGCCGTTCCGCCGGGACGCTCTCCGGCGGCGAAAGCCAGCGAATCCGCCTCGCGACGCAAATCGGTTCGTCCCTCATGGGCGTGCTCTACATCCTCGACGAACCTTCCATAGGACTGCACCAGCGCGACAACGACAAATTACTCGCGACTTTGCGCGACCTGCGCGACCTCGGCAATACGCTTCTGGTCGTGGAGCACGACGAGGACACCATGCGCGCGGCGGATTACCTGATAGACATCGGCCCGGGGGCGGGCGTACACGGCGGGGAAGTCGTCGCGGCGGGGACGCCCGCGGAAGTCATGGCCAACCCCGACAGCCTGACGGGGCAGTACCTGTCGGGGGTACGCCGGATTCCCGTCCCGGCGGCGCGCCGCCACGGCAACGGAAAATTCCTGCGGGTACTCGGCGCGGCGGAAAATAACCTGAAACAGATTGACGTATCTTTCCCGTTAGGCCTGTTTACGGCGGTTACGGGGGTTTCGGGAAGCGGGAAATCGTCCCTCGTCAACGAAATTCTGTTCAAGCGTCTGGGCGCAGACCTCATGCGAATGAAAGTACACCCCGGGCGCTGCGCGGGAATCGAGGGTATCGAACACCTCGACAAAGTCGTGAACATCGACCAGAGCCCGATTGGCCGTACGCCGCGCTCCAATCCGGCCACGTACACGAACCTTTTCAACGACATTCGCGACTTGTTCGCGTCGACGCCGGAGGCGAAAAGCCGGGGCTATCAGGCGGGGCGATTCAGCTTTAACGTACGCGGCGGGCGCTGTGAGGCGTGTTCCGGCGACGGCGTGCTCAAAATCGAAATGCACTTCCTGCCGGACATCTTTGTACCGTGCGAAGTCTGCCACGGGCGGCGCTACAACCGCGAGACGTTGGAAGTACGCTACAAGGGGAAGAACATTTCGGAAGTGCTCGACATGACCGTAGACGAGGCGCTGGCGTTCTTTGAGACGCTCCCGAAACTCCGGAACCGTCTCCAGACGCTACAGGACGTGGGTTTGGGCTACGTGAAACTCGGCCAGCCGTCGACGGAACTTTCGGGCGGGGAGGCGCAACGCGTCAAACTCGCGACGGAGCTTTCCAAGCGGGCCACCGGGCGGACTATCTATATTCTGGACGAGCCGACGACCGGACTGCATACCGACGACGTACGGCGTCTGCTGGACGTGCTACAGCGCCTCGTAGACGCCGGGAATACCGTAGTAGTCATCGAGCATAATTTGGACGTTATCAAGTGCGCGGACTATATTATAGACCTCGGCCCGGAGGGCGGGGACGGCGGCGGGCGGATTGTCGCCACGGGTACGCCGGAGGAAGTCGCGCGGCGTGACGAGAGTTTCACCGGGCAGTATCTCCGCCGCGTGCTGGATATGTAATACGACGGGGCGACGGACACTTGTCCGCGGCCCCGTTTGCCGTCGCGGAATCCGTCAGCCGTTGACGAATCCGGCGGCCCAGTCGACGATATGCGTACCGTCCGCCGACTGCGGGTTATTCTTGAGCGTGTAAATCCACGACCAGTGGCTACTGTACTGTACCTCGCTGAGCGTGCCGTCCTGGTCGTAGTCCTCCGCGAAACGGAGCTGGTTGTCCTCCGTCGTGTCGTACAGCGACAGCTTATAGTTCCCGTCGGCGGTCTCGTACGTCACGAAATCGGAATCCTGCGGGTTTTCCTGCGTTACGGCGGTTTCCGTGAGGGCCTCGCCGTCCGTCAGGATGTTGAAAAGACGCTGGGAGCACGCGTCGGTCGCGACGACGCTGTCGGTCTCGCCCTGCACGAGCCACACCGCGACGCCGGAATCTTTCACGGCCTGCAATTCCTCGTCGGTAGGCGTCTCGCCGCCGCGGGCAGAGGCCACGTCGTAGGCCGGGCAGTTAATCATAGCCGCCTTGAACAGCTCCGGGTGGGCGATAATCATACGCGTAGTCATGTAGCCACCCGCCGAACAGCCGGATACCAGGACTTTCGCGGGGTCAATGCCGTACTGCGCCACAACGGCGTTGATTTCGTCGGCGGCCTTGTCCAGGAGGCCGTCTTTCTGGGCGTAGTACCAGGTATCGGGGGCCTGGAAGGCCATCACGGACGCGCCGCCTAAAATCGTCTGGAACTCGTCGGACGCCCACGCGACGGTACCGCGATTGGCCAGCATTTGCGCGACGTTGTTGCCGGAGTGCAGAAGGTCGCCTTCCCCGTTGCCGTGGAACCAGACAAGCAGTTTGTCCGCGCCGGCGTCGTAGAACTGGTAATTAATGCCGTCCTCCACGATAACCGACTGGAATTTCGCGGTTTCGGCGTCCTGTACGGAGTTGTCGCAGGTGTACTCCGCCGTGTAGGCGTCGTTCAGCACCGTACCGTCCGCCGCCGTCAGCGTTACGGGCTTATTCTGCGTGACGGTGTAAGTCAAGTCGGCGGGGTAGTTGCGGGAGCCGGACGTGTAGGCCAGCGTCGCGCCCTCCGATTCGTCGAAATAGAGCGTGACAGTCTGCCCGTCCTCCGTCTTGACGATGGCGCGGTCGATGTCGTAGTCGCCGAAGCTCTCCAAATCGGTATCGGCGCGGAAAGCCTCCGTCGAGGCGGTCGCGTGGACGGTAAACGTGTCGTTGTCGACGCCCGTGACCTTTTTGGCCTCGCCGAAATCAATCGTCAGGGCGCTGACGACCTCTCCGGCGTCGGTGACGGTACCGATTAACTGGCACTCGTAGGAATCCGGCGCGGCGTCGGTGACTTCCGGCGCGGCGTCGGCGTCGGCGTCGGGGGTCGCGGTGTCCTCTACGGGAGCGGTGCCCCCGCCGCCGCAGGCCGTCAACAGCGCCGCAAGCGCCGCGACTGCGACGAGCAATAACCAAGTTCTTCTTTTCATCCTGTTCGCCTCCTGTGTTACTGTACGGCGAATCACACGCGAATACGGCGTATGCGCGCCGTCGTCCCGAATGCAGGGACATTCCGCCGTTAAGAATAGCAGATTACCATGACATTTGTCAATAGACCTCGAGAAAATTGTACGCGTACAGGAAGCGTCGGCAATGCCCCACAGCTTCTTGAAGTAGCCCCACATAGCGAGCTGTACGCCGAAGCAGGAGCCTTCATAGTCGAAACGGTTCCCCGCGTCAGTTGCGGGCCGACGTTCTTGTGACGGAAAATCGGGCCTTGCAGGATTTTCGGGAACCAGAACAGGAACAGCGCCGGTTTGAAGAAATTGCGTTCCGCCCTGTCCCTGCCCCAGTACACGTAAGCGTCGCCGACCTTATGAAAACGCTCCGGGGAGAAGCCGGGCTGACAATCGGGAAATGAACGCCGGCGAAGCTCTGACGATTTTCGAGAACATCGAGAGCCCGGATTACGAGGACGGGCAAAAGGGAATGGCAGTCAAGACGGTCATGGAAATGGCGACGCATAACAGCGTTTCCAACTGTACTGGTATCGTATCCCTTGGGAGCGCGGTTTCGCCGTCCGGGACTTATCCTTACGAGCGACCTGTCCCGCCAGAAGTCCCGTATTCTTCCATGGTGAAGGACGGGCAATGCCCGGACAGACTGAAGCTAACGCGTCAGAAGCGCTTTTGCACGGAATCAGGTTAAATCAGCAACATAGCGTCGCCGAAGGAAAAGAACCGGTAGCGTTCCTTAACTGCCTCCCGGTAGGCGTTGAGTATTCGTTCGCGTCCGGCGAAGGCCGAGACCAACATCAACAGCGTACTTTCCGGCAGATGGAAATTCGTCACGAGCGCGTCCGTGACTTTGAAACGGTAGCCGGGATAAATATAAATCCCCGTCCAGTCCGCGCCCGGACGCAAAATTCCGCTTTCGTCGGCCCACGTTTCGAGCGTCCGACAGGATGTCGTGCCCACGCAGACACACCGCCCGCCGTTGGCCCGGGTACGGTTCACCAGTTCGGCGGTCTCCGGCGGCACGATACAGTATTCCTTGTGCATTTCGTGCTCCAACGGGTCTTCCTCCCGCACGGGCCGGAATGTCCCGAGGCCTACGTGCAGTGTCACGGAACCGATTCCCACGCCCCGCGCCCTAATTTCCGACAGCAATTCCTTGGTGAAATGCAGTCCGGCAGTCGGGGCCGCCGCGCTCCCGTTGATTCTCGCGTAGACCGTCTGGTAACGGTCGCGGTCGCGGAGTTTCTCCCGGATGTACGGCGGCAGGGGCATTTCCCCGAGGCGCTCCAGCACTTCCAGGAAAATACCCTCCCATGCGAATTTCACCAGGCGGTTTCCGTTGTCGAGGCGTTCCAGTATTTCCGCCGACAGTTCCCCGCCGCCGAACGTGACCACCGTCCCCGGGCGGAGTTTCCGCCCCGGACGGACGAGGCATTCCCACACGCCGCCGCCGCGCTCCGTCAAGAGCAGGATTTCGCTGACGCCGCCCCCCGGCTGACGCTGTCCGATGAGGCGCGCCGGAATCACCCGGGAATCGTTCAAAATCAGGCAGTCCCCCGGGCATAGAAACCGCGGCAAATCATAGAAATGATGATGGGCTATTTCGCTCGTTGCGCGGTTCAGTGTCATCAGACGCGACGCGTCGCGCCGTTCGGCGGGCGTCTGGGCAATCAGTTCGGGCGGGAGGTCGTAGGAAAAGTCACTGGTTTTCATGGGAATCCGTCCTTTGTTACATTTTCTCCGCTCTTGACAAGGTGCGGGAAGCGTGATAGTATTTCTCCGCTTTTCTGTTGGGGATTCCTATGGCCTTTCCCCGCACACGCGGGGGTGCTCCTAAAAATGATAGTGACCGATTTGGCCTGTCCTTTCCCCGCACACGCGGGGCGATTCCGCCGACAGAAAAGCGCATTTTGATATTTCTATAAACGCATGGGAGTGAATAGCAGTGAAACAATATAAAGCAGGTGTCATTGGTGCTACGGGAATGGTGGGACAACGTTTCGTGACGTTGTTAGCGGCGCACCCGTGGTTTCAACTGGTGGCCGTCGCGGCGAGCGGCAGGAGCGCCGGGAAAACGTATGAGGAAGCCGTATCGAAACGCTGGGCGATGTCCGAGCCGATTCCCGACGCCGCGAAGGCGTTGACCGTACTCGACGCCGACGCCGACGCCGACGCCGAGGCCCTTGCCGCGCAAGTCGACTTCTGTTTCTGCGCCGTCGACATGAAAAAGGAGGAAATCCGGGCGCTGGAGGAGCGCTACGCGAAACTCGAATGCCCGATAGTCTCCAACAACTCCGCCAACCGCTGGACGCCTGATGTTCCTATGGTCGTCCCCGAACTCAACGCCGAACATCTGGAAGTCATCGACGCCCAAAAGAAGCGCTTAGGCACGAAACGCGGCTTTATCGCGGTGAAGTCGAACTGCTCCCTGCAAAGCTACGTCCCGGCCTTACACCCTCTCCGCAAGTACGGCCTGGAGCGCGTGTTAGTGTGTACGTACCAGGCGATTTCCGGCGCGGGCAAGACGTTCGAGCGCTGGCCCGAAATGGTTGACAACTGTATCCCGTACATCGGCGGCGAGGAGGAGAAGAGCGAACAGGAGCCTTTGAAACTCTGGGGCCGCGTCGAAAACGGGCGTATCGTGAAGGCGGAGGGGCCGTCGATTACCGCGCAGTGCTTCCGGGTGGCCTGCCTCGACGGGCATATGGCGGCGGTGTTCATGAAGTTCGCGGAGGGCCGCAAGCCGTCTATCGAACAGATTCGCGCCGACTGGGACGCCTTCCGCGGCCCCGCGCAGGAATTACAGCTTCCGTCCGCGCCGAAACAGTTCTTACACTATTTTGAAGAACCCGACCGCCCCCAAACCCGCCTCGACCGGAATCTCGAACGCGGCATGGCGATTTCCCTCGGGCGTCTGCGCCCCGATACGCAGTACGACTACAAATTCGCCGGCCTGAGCCACAATACCTTACGCGGCGCGGCGGGCGGCGGCGTCCTGCTGGCCGAGTTACTCTGCGCGAAAGGCTATCTGGACTAAGCAATCAGGAATGGAGGATTCTATATGAAAAGCCCCATTTTCACCGGTTCGGGCGTGGCGATTGTGACGCCGTTCAAGTCCGGCGACGTGGACTTCGACGCCTTCGGGCGTATCATCGACTGGCAGATTGAGAGCGGTATCGACGCCGTGATTGTCTGCGGCACGACGGGCGAATCCGTGACCATGAGCAACGAGGAGCGCCTGCGGACTATCGCCTACTGCGTCGAGCGCGTCGCCGGACGCGTCCCGGTTATCGCCGGGAGCGGCACCAACGACACCGCCCACGCCGTGGCGCTGTCGAAAGACGCCCAGCGCGCCGGGGCCGACGCCCTCCTTCTTGTCACGCCCTACTATAACAAGGCCACACAGAACGGCCTCGTACAGCACTACCTCCGCATTCTCGACGCCGTAGAGCGCCCCTGTATTCTGTATAATGTCCCGTCGCGCACGGGCGTGAGTATCGCCCCGGAGACCTGCGCCAGACTTTCCGGACATCCTAACATTCACGGTATCAAAGAGGCGTCCGGGAATCTCGGGGTCGTACAGGACATTCTCCGCCTGTGCCCGGAGGATTTCTACGTCTGGTCGGGCAACGACGACCAGACCGTGCCGATTTACGCGCTGGGCGGACAGGGCGTGATATCGGTTGTGGCGAACGTGTACCCCACGGAAATGCGCCGCATGACGGAACTGTGCAAGGCGAACGACTTCGCCGCCGCCGGGAAACTGCAAGTACAGTTGAAAAAGCTGTGCGACGCGATGTTCTGCGAGGTGAACCCCGGCCCCGTCAAGGCCGCTATGAACCTGCTGGGCCTCGACGCCGGGGAGTACCGTCTGCCCATGTGCGAGCCGTCGCCGGAGCATATGGCGTACATCCGCGACGCGCTCAAAGAATACGGGCTTTTGAAATAACGTAAAAATTCCCCTCCCCTGTGTAACAACGGGGGAGGCTTTTTTGTAAGCGCTTTCTTATCTGACGTACTTTTCATATCCGTGGTACGCAATCCAGAAATCCCGGATTTCGTCCGCGTTGTCGTTCAGAAAGCGGATAATCCTGTTTAAGTCGCTCTGAGGAATCCGGGAAGCGTTATGCGCCAGTTCAAATGTGCCGTCCGACAGTAGCCAGATTTTTGTTGAGTTCGCGCCCGGACGGCGTTTCGAGATATGCACATGAATTGGTTCCCCGTTCTCAAAGCTCCAAATGCTGACCTGATAGCCTAGCAATTCGTACAGCTTAGGCATTTTCAAGCGCTCCTTCGGCAATGGCGTCACGGTTGCGGCTTAAAAAACGCCGGAAGTAATCCGCCTCGGCGGGTTCAAAGCCGTCGTTACTGATAATCCCGCCGTTCAAGTCCATTACTGCCGTATTGAAACCTTTGTGTTTCGCCTGTTCAAACGTAACCTCTACGCCACCCGTCGTGCGCGTATAAGTCACGACTGTGTTGCCGTGGACGCAAAGCGTGACATAGTGCCGCCGCATATGCAACCCCCTCCTTTGCGACTTCCATACTACCACACCCGGCGCGGATTTTCAAGGACTGACAGCACGGGAGACGGTTCCCGATTGGAAACCGTCTCCCGTTTTACGTGTCGTATCCGGAATCAGTACATCCCGCCCATATCGGGGGCTGCCGGAGCCGGGGCCGGGGGTTCCGGCTTATCCGCTACCAGGGATTCCGTCGTGAGCACCATCGCCGCCACGGACGCCGCGTTTTCGAGCGCCGAACGCGTCACCTTCGCCGGGTCGATAATGCCCGAGGACACCATATCGCAGTATTCTTCCTTGTAGGCGTCGAACCCGTAGCCGTCCTTGCCAGACGTGCGGACTTTCTCCAGAATCACGGAGCCGTCAAGGCCGGCGTTCGCGGCAATCTGACGGATAGGCGCTTCCAGCGCGCGCGCCACAATCTGTACGCCCGTCTTTTCGTCGCCCTCCACGGTGTCGGTCAGGGCCAGTACGGCGGGAATCACGTTGACGAAAATCGTGCCGCCGCCCGCTACGACGCCTTCCTCTACCGCGGCGCGCGTGGCGTTGAGCGCGTCCTCGATACGCATTTTCTTCTCTTTCATCTCGGTTTCCGTCGACGCGCCCGCCTTGATGACCGCCACGCCGCCCGACAGCTTCGCGAGACGTTCCTGCAACTTCTCCTTGTCGTAGTCGCTGGTGGTGTTGGCAATCTGGGAGCGAATCTGCGCCACGCGGTCTTTAATCGCTTTCGCGTCGCCCGCGCCGTCGACGATGGTCGTATTCTCCTTCGTGACCTTCACCTGACGCGCGCGGCCCAAATCCTCAATGCCGCTCTCCTTGAGTTCGAGGCCGACTTCCTCGCTGATGACCGTGCCGCCCGTGAGTACGGCGATATCCTGCAACATTTCCTTGCGGCGGTCGCCGAATCCGGGGGCCTTCACGCATACGACGTTGAGCGTGCCGCGCAGACGGTTGACAATCAGGGTATTGAGCGCTTCGCCCTCCACGTCCTCCGCGACGATGACGAGTTTCTTTCCAGACTGGGCAATCTGTTCGAGCAGGGGGAGCAAGTCCGTGATGACGGAGATTTTCTTGTCGGTGATGAGGATATAGGCGTCGTCGATGACGGCCTCCATTTTCTCGGTGTCCGTGACCATATAGGGCGTGACATAGCCGCGGTCGAACTGCATGCCTTCGACGACTTCGCTGTAGGTCTCGGCGGTCTTGGACTCCTCGATGGTAATCACGCCGTCGGCGGTGACTTTCTCCATGGCCTCGGCAATCAGGTTGCCAATGGCCTCGTCGCCGGACGACACCGCGCCGACGCGCGCGATATCCTTGGAGCCGTCGACGCTGCGCGACTGCTTCTTAATCTCGGCGACGGCGGCCTCGACGGCCTTCGCCATGCCCTTCTTGACAATCATCGGATTCGCGCCGGCGGCGAGATTCTTCAGGCCCTCGGCAATCATGGACTGCGCCAACAGCGTCGCGGTGGTGGTGCCGTCGCCCGCGACATCGTTCGTCTTCGTCGAGACTTCCTTCACCAGTTGCGCGCCCATGTTCTCAAACGGGTCGTCGAGTTCGATTTCCTTGGCAATCGTCACGCCGTCGTTGGTGATGAGCGGGGAGCCGTACTTCTTATCGAGTACCACGTTACGGCCCTTGGGGCCCAGCGTGATTTTGACGGTATCCGCGAGCGTGTTGACGCCGATTTCCAGAGCTTTGCGGGCCTCTTCCCCGCGCTTAATCAGTTTTGCCATGTGTATACCTCCATATTGCAGTCAAGCGCCCCGAAAGGCACGGTGTTTACTCGACGATAGCGAGAATGTCGTTCTGCCGGACTACCACGTACTCCACTTCTTCCAGCGTGACTTTCGTCCCGGAATACTGGCTGGTAATCACTTTGTCACCGGGCTTGACGGTCATGGTGACTTCCTTGCCGTCGACCATGCCGCCGGGGCCCACGGAAATGACTTCCGCCACGGACGGCTTTTCCTTCGCGGAACCGGTCAGGATAATTCCGCCCTTCGTGGTCTCCTCGGTCTCCACCATCTTCAAAATGACGCGGTCGGCCAGCGGTGTGAGTTTCATAGAAGGTTCCTCCCTTGTCGAATATGCGTTCGGCGTTAGCACTCAATCCGTTCGAGTGCTAACGCTGATATCATAATACAGTCTTGCCAATTTGTAAAGGGGATTTTTCACAAAAGTTATGAAAATTTTACCGCAATTTTTCATGACTTGGACGAATCCGACATGAAAACGCCCGTCGGCTAGCTTATCATGGACAATAAATAGCGCTTTAACGTCTCCACGAATTGTTCCGCGTCGGCGACCTGCGCGGCGACTTTCTCTTTTGACAAGACGTAAAAATCGCGGTAATCGCTCTGTGTGCGGAGATTGAACGCGCTTTGCAACTGTTTTCCCAGCGAGACGGGAAAGACGCCCGTTTTCACGTAGTCCTTTTGAAACGCGGCAATCACGCCGGAATGCTTTCGGAAATCGCGTGCTTCCAGCGCGAAAAGGGCGCGGACGGCGTGGAAAAACGCGTAATAGGAACGGTTGGCGGCGTTGGCGAGCCTGCCCTGCCGCAACGCTTCCCCGGCGTCGGTCAAGGCCTCCTGCGCCTTGTCCATGCGGTACAGCGCGAGGTCTACGCGCTCCTGCTCATACAATGCTGATTCCCTCCCTCATCACATTGGCGAAAAAGGGCATAGCTGTCTGGTATTTGCGAAACCCGTCGGCGTCCTGTAGGAGTACGGAAAAGAGGGCGTCATAACGCAGTCCGACTTCTAGGGCTAAATCCAAAACCGGGCTTTCGTACTGTTCCAGCGTCCCGGCGGGGAGATTCACGACCGCCAGAATGTCAACGTCGGATTCCTCATCCTGTTCGCCCCGCGCGTAGGAGCCGTACAGGAACACATTTTCCAGCCTTGCGCCGAACAGCGCGGAGAGACCGTCCCTGATTTCGGCGAGCGCGGCGGAAATCTCTTGCACATCCATTTCGTCACCGCCTTTCGGGCATCCATAAAATTGTGTGCTATTTTGAGCCGGGCGCATTCTGTCCGGCGGCGCGCGTCCAGCCGCCGTAGAAGTAGGCGTTACAGGGAATCATGCCGTTGTAGAGTTTGCGCCGTTTCGCAGCCGGACGCCCGAAACAACGTTCAAATTCTTCATGCGACGACAGGATAATCACGCGCCAGCGCTCCGGCAACGCCTCCAGCGTCTGCCCGAAATTCCGGTACAGCGTTTCGACTTGCGCTCTGTCCATGAGGCGCTCGCCGTAGGGCGGATTCGTCACAAGTTGTCCGTACTCGCTCCCGCGGCGGAAGTCCAGCGCGTCGGCGACTTCAAAGCGCGTACAGTCGTCGACGCCCGCCAGCTCGGCGTTGTGCCGCGACAGCTCCACCGCGTCGGGGTCGATGTCGCTGCCGACAATCTCGTACTGCCCGTGGTATTCCTTGTCGATAGCCTCCCCGGCGGCCTCCACCCAGTGGCGCGACTCCATCGTCTTCCACCTCTGCGCGGCGAAATGGCGGTCAAGTCCGGGGGCGCGGTTCTTGGCAATCAGCGCCGCCTCAATGGGAATCGTGCCCGAACCGCAGAACGGGTCACAGAAGGGGTCCTTGCCCCGGTAGCGCGACAACAGTACCAGTGCCGCCGCTAAGGTCTCGCGCAACGGCGCGCCCATATTCCGCGCGCGGTAGCCGCGCTTGTACAAGCCCTCGCCCGTGGTGTCAAGGTACACCGACGCCGTGTCATGGGTGATTGAAAAGCGTATCTGATAGCGTTCGCCGGTCTCGGGGAGCGTCTGACAGCCGTAGACGCGGCCCAGACGCGTGGCGACCGACTTTTTGACTATCGCCTGACAGGCCGGGACGGAATGCAGTACCGAATTGAGCGACCAGCCCTTGACGGGAAATTCGCCGTCCTTTGGGATGATTTCCTCCCACGGGATACGGTTGACGCCCTGGAACAGGGCCTCGAAATCGGGCGCGGGGAACGTCCCGACTTTGAGCAGTACGCGCGCCCCGCAACGCAGGTTCAGATTGAGCCGCGCAACGTCGGCGATACTCCCCGCGCACGACACGCGCCCGTTTTCGGGCTGTATATTCTTGCAGTCCAGCCGCCGGAGCTCGTCGGCTACAATCCCCTCCAGCCCCAGCAGACAGGGAACTGTCAATATCATACTGTCTCCCTCCATAGCTCAGACGGGGGTCGCGGTGAAGAGTTCCTCGAAAGAGCGGATGTAGTAGTCGGACAGGGCGCGGATTTCGTCCTGGTCGCCGGGGCAGTCGGCGTCGTAGACGCCCGCCACGCGGAATCCCGCCGCCTTCGCGACGCGAATCGCCGGAAGCGAATCCTCGAAAATAATCGTGTCCTTCTTATTGGAGCGCAGGCGAACCATCGCCCGCTCAAAGATATCGGCGCTCTTGTCCTTGCCGGCCCCCGATTCCTGACACGTCAGCAGACCCCGGAAATAGCCGTCAATCCCGGCGCACTTCAGCCCCGCCTCGGCGAACGGCCTGTCGGTGCCCGTCGCGACGTACATCCACACGCCCTCCATTTTCAGCATGGACAGGAACTCCTCCACGCCCGGTTTCGCCCGGACTTCCTTTTCGTAAAACTCGGCAATCCGCGCGTTAATCATCGACACGATTTCCTCCTCGGACTGCCGGAGCTTGTAGACTTCCCGGAAATAAACGGCGGTATCCTCTAATGTCAGGGGGCGGATTTCCTCCCACAAGTTCCCCTTGGCCATACGCCCCTGCGAGTGAAGGAAGTCATTCAAGAGGTTCCGCCACATCGGCATACTGTCCAGTAGCGTACCGTCCATGTCGAATATCGCGCTTTGCAGTCTCATAACGCACCTCGATTCTTACGGATTCCGGCGGAGACGCGCGCGGCGTCCCCGCCCGACAGGTGTCAGCAGAGTTTGGCCCCGGCGGGAATCGCGTCGTCCAGAATGATAAGGTTCAGCTTTTCCTCGCCGTTCTCGCGGTGGACGGCGGACAACAGCATGCCGTTACTTTCAAGGCCCATCATCTTGCGCGGCGGGAGATTCACAATCGCCGCAAGCGTCTTGCCAATCAGCGCCTCCGGCTCGTACCATGCGTGAATACCCGACAAAATCTGCCTGTCCGTACCGGAGCCGTCGTCGAGGGTGAAGCGCAACAGTTTCGCGCTCTTTTTGACCGCCGTACAATCCTTGACTTTCACGACCCGGAAGTCGCTCTTGCAGAACGTGTCAAAGTCCACGGGTTCCGCCGTATACGGTTCGAGTTCGACGGGCGGGAGCGCGGCCTTTTTGGCGGCCTCCGACGCCGCTTCGAGTTCGGCTAAGGCCTTCTCCATGTCCACGCGCGGGAAGAGGTTTTCGCCCTTCGAGATAGTCGCGCCGACGGGTAAAGCCCCCCACACGGCGGCGCTGTCCCAAGTACGAACCGATTCCGGCGCGCCGATTTGCCCGAACAGCTTCCCGCACGATTCGGGGATGAACGGCGTCAGCAACACGCCGCAAATACGCGCCGTTTCCAGCAGGTTGTACAGGACATGCGCGAGGCGCGCGCCGTTGGCGTCCATATCCTTCGCGAGGGCCCACGGGGCGTTCTCGTCGATATACTTATTGGCCCGCTGGATAACCTTAAAGATTTCGGACAGCGCGTTATGGGGCGCGAACGTGTCCATTTGCGCCGCAAAGCGGTTGCGCAGTCCGGACGCCAGCGCGACGAGCTGGGCGTCGTAGAGGAGCGGGTCGCCGTCGCTGGTGGCGGAGAGCGTGATTTCCCCGCCCGCCGCCGACAGTTTCGCGAGGTCGATTTCGTCGGCGGTGGCCCCGGCGGATTCCGGAAGCGTACCGTTAAAATACTTGACCGCCATTGCCGTCGTGCGCGAAACGAGGTTGCCTAAGTCGTTGGCGAGGTCGGTATTGATGGTCTGAATGAGGAGTTCGTTGGAGAAATTGCCGTCCGCGCCGAAGGGGAACGTGCGCAGTAAGAAGAACCGCAGGGCGTCTACGCCGAACTGTTCGGCTAAAATATACGGGTCGACGACGTTGCCCTTGGATTTCGACATCTTGCCGCCGTCGAGCAACAGCCAGCCGTGGCCGAATACGTGTTTGGGGACAGGTTCGCCCAAACTCATCAGCATAGCGGGCCAGATAATCGAATGGAAGCGCACGATTTCCTTGCCGACGATGTTCACGGCGATATTGCTTCTCCGCCAGGAGCTTTCGTCTTGGGCGTCGGCCCAGAAGCGGTCGTAGTCGCTGAATTGTTCGTTCTCGTAGCCGAGGGCGGTAATATAGTTTGTGAGGGCGTCGAGCCAGACGTAGACGACGTGTTTGGTGTCGAAATCGACGGGAATGCCCCACTGGAAACTTGTCCGCGACACGCACAGGTCTTCGAGGCCGGGGTCGAGGAAGTTCTTAACCATCTCGTTGACGCGGCTACGGGGCTGTAAGAAGTCGGTATTCTCCAGCAGGTCGCGGATACGGTCGGCGTACTTGCTCAGGCGGAAGAAGTAGGCCTCTTCTTCGGCGTCGGTGACGGGCCGCCCGCAGTCGGGGCAACAGCCGTCCTTGAGCTGACTTTCCGTCCAGAAGGATTCGCAGGGCGTACAGTATTTTCCCTTGTAGGAGCCGAGATAGATGTCGCCCTTCTCGTACATGCGGCGGAAGATGCGCTGTACGGACTTGACATGGTACTCGTCGGTCGTGCGGATGAAGCGGTCGTTGGAGATGTTCATCAGCCGCCAGAGGTCGCGCACGCCGCGCGGGCCGTCTACGATGGCGTCCACAAATTCTTTCGGCGACACGCCGGCCTCTTTGGCCTTGGTCTCGATTTTCTGCCCGTGCTCGTCGGTGCCCGTCAGGAAAATCACGTCGCGTCCTTTGAGGCGCTGGTAGCGCGCGAGGGCGTCCGTGGCGACGGTGCAGTAGGTGTGGCCGATGTGGAGCTTGTCGGAGGGGTAGTAAATCGGCGTGGTGATATAGTAGGGTTTGCGTTGTGACATGTGCAAAGGCCTCCTTCTTTCCTTTCTCCATGCCCACATTATAGCGGAAACGGGAGAAAATACAATCCCCTTTTCCCGCGAATGCGCGCAAATGACGCTTGCCAGTCAATTTTACACATACTTTCCGGTGTCCCGGAGGGGGGCAGGCAAACATTTTTACATACAATTCGACTGTAATCGCGCAAAAAACCTCTTGAAATGCCGTCGCCGCCGTGGTATAATCCATTCGGTAAAATTTTGACATGCAGAGGAGGCTTTTTTGTGTCAAGACTTATCATGAAGTCGCTCTCAAAATTGCGGAGCGGGGACACGGTATCCGTCACTTACGGGGATGTCACGCACCTGGAGACACTTTCCGCGACTGTGACGGAGAACGAAACCGAGTACGACGCGGAAGGCACGCCTTCCGGCGGGACGCTCATGCTCACCGACGGGGCCGGGCAGGAACTCTTTTTGAGCTACGGAATCATTCACGGCTGGAAGCAGGTCTCGTCCGTAACGTCCCCGGCCCCGGCGCAGTCAAACACCCCGGCCCCGGCCCCCGCGCCGGAACCCCAAATCGAAACCGCGTCCTTACTCCGAGACGAAGTGTCCGTAGCGGGGCTCGCCCTCAGCGACAGAAAAATCCGCGACCTGTTCGGACAGCTCTCCCGTAAGGAGCGCAAAAAACTTGACGGTATCTACAGTAAATTTCAGTACGGCGTGAAGTGTACCGACCGCGAGCGGATGTCGGCGGCGGCGCGGGCCGCGTACCAACTCATTACACAGCCGCAGGCCCCCCGGCAGGACGCCTGGAGCACCGACGCGGCCTGTTTCTGCGGGGCCATGCTGGCCCGCGCGGGCCTGTACTACGCCGACGTGTTCCTGGTGGGGCGCTGTTTCCACGAGGCCGCCCTGTGCGCCTTCCGGGAGGGTACCTGGGCCAAGGCGGGGGCCTACGCCGCCCTGGCGATTCTCGAACCCGACACCCGTCACCCCGAAGGTTCCTCCGAGGAAGACCTGCTCAGTATCCTGACGGTCAGCGCCCTGAACGCGAAGGACATTTCCGCCGTCCGCCTGCTCGACAAGCGCCTCGGGCTGGGCTTCCAGCAGAATTTGCGCCGCGTACTGGCCGCGCTCGTGGCAAGCAAGCCCCTCCCGGAGACCGTCAGCCTTCAGGACACCGAACGCGCCCTCAATACCCTGACCCGCTACTTCCCCGGAACCGAAAGCGCGCAGGAAATCCGCCGCTTCACCGTCCTGGAGGGGGAAGAAGCCGCGTCGGGCGTCGCGCAAGTGCCGGAACCGTCGGCGGTCGTCGCGCCGCCGGAGCGCCGCTACGTCGGCTGGATTAGCAAACTCGACTGGGGCGGGCGTCGCGGGGAGATTACAGCCCCCGACGGGCGGTGCTACTTCTCCTATCAGGAGGCCGACAAGCCGCTCGCCCAACGGCTGGAAGAGAATCTCAACAACCGCCTGGAGGGCCCACCGATATGGGTCAGTTTCGTGCCCCGGGAGGGCTGGGCCTACGAAATCCACGGCGCGGACTCGCCGCTTGTACGGGCGCGTCAGGCCGCCGCGCGCGGGGAGTACGGGGCGGCAATCGCCCTGTGCGAGGAGGCCGCGCTGACCCCCGACGCCCCGAGCGCCATGGGCGACCTCGTGCAGTTCGCGCTCGAAAAGTTCCGCATGGACAGGCAGACCGATACCCTGTACGAAGTCGAATCCTTCTACCGCGCCCACCAGGACGCCTACCCCGAGGAGCCGTGGCGTATCGCGGCCATCGGGCAGCTCTACTACTCCCTTTGCGAGTTCCCGGTTTCGCGGGAATACTTGGGGCGCGCCCTCGACGCCGGACCCACCAGCGCGAAAGTGCGCTCGACGTTCCTGGCGCAGTATATCCGCTCCTGTATCCGCAGTTACTACGAGAAGCTCGACCTGTCGCTCATGGAGGACGTGCGGCGGAGCGCCGAGGAGTGGCTGGCGCTCTACCGCAGCGACGAACTCGCCGGAGACGAGCAGAACGCCCGCTTCTACCCGCGCATACTGATTTGGAAGTGCCGCGCGGAGTGCGCGCTGAATCTGCCCGACGAGGCGGAAGAAGATTTACGTCTTGCGTCGGAGGTGTTGCCGCCCTACGACGAACGCCTCGCGCGCTCTTACGCGGCGTTAGAGGAGACGCGCCGCCGCGTGGAGCGGAACCGCGTCGGGGAGGGGCCGGTGTACCCCGAGAGCGCCCCCGCCGATTCCGGGGAGGAAGGCCCCGAAGAACTCCCCCGCGACGGGGAGGAGTACGACGAAGAAGAGGACGCCGTAGAGGACGAGGACGAGGACGACGAGGAGGAGGAAGAGCCCGATTCCGGCGACGAGAATATGGAGACCGTGCCCTACCAGGACCGCGACGGCTGGGCCGCGCTGGGCCTGTCGAAACGGGACATTGTCGACCAGGCGATGGAGTTCGACGGCCCCGACGCCGTGCCGCTGGCCGTGGCGTATCTGAAGGCCGCCTCCACGCTCAACGACGCCCTGCTCCCGGTGTACCGCGTGGCGGGAATCGCCGTCAGCGACCCCCTCATGACGCAGGATTACTCCATCTCCGCCCTCCTCAGCGCCTTTACGAACATGGACGCCGACTACCCCCGTCTGACCGACTTCTGTATGGCGGCGGCATTCCTGCGGGCGTCGTTCCTGTCCGGGCGCGGCTGGGACTTCACCGCCCGCGGCCTCCGCGACAGTATCTCCGTGGTACGCGACATCCCCGCCCTGCAAGGCGCCTGTGACACGCTGGAAGAGTTCCGCAACCTCTCCGGACAGGCCATGGACATCTACGCCGACTACCGCAACCAGGACGTGAACCGAATCCGCGACGAGCTGGAGGAAGTCGTACACCACGCCGACGAGGTTTACCGCCGTTTCGTACTCACCCCGCCCCGGGAGGGCGTCCGGTTCGCGCGACTGCTCGAAACGAAAAAAATCGCGTTCGCGAGAGAAAACTGGCTCTCTACGATGGTTCGCCGCGTCATGGAGCGCGACCAGAAGGCGTTAGAGGAAGAGCGCGACACCTTTATTGAGCGCTTCCTGAACGGCGTGCCGCAGTTCTCCCACAAGCAGTTGAGCACAGACGCCATCGACGAGTTTATAGAGGACTGCTGGACGCAGGCCGCCAAGCGTCTCCGTCTACAGAAGGAGCACACGGACTTACAGGGCGACCGCCGGAACAATCTCCGCTCGAACATTACGGAAATGCTGGACGTGGTCTGTCAGTGGTACGCGCTGACGGGGCGGAGTGCCGGGCTGACGTGGCGCACGCCGGAAGGCGAAAAGGCCGCCGCGAATCTGCACCCGAGACTGTCCGGGCAACTGGAAGAACTCGCCGCCTACTGTCACGACACCGTCCCGCAGGCGTCGAACCCGGAAGACCGTCTGGGCCTCCGGATTCTGGGCCACACCGCGCAGGAACTCTCCGACCGCCTCGAAGGCCGCTGGAGCTTTGAGCAGGAGAATTTCTTCTACGTCACGTTCCTGAAGGGCGACGCCGTTCTGCTCGACGAGGATTTCTTACCGGACTTTTCGTCGACGTTCTGCGCCCTCCCCGAACTCAACGTGCTGGCGCGTATCCGGGCCCACGCGGAGAACGGCTTCACCGACTGGCAGTCGCGCCTCGACCGCGTTTACGGCCCCGACAAGACCGCCCACAACTACGGCACCGCCGCGCGTATCCTCGAATACCTCCGCGCCACCGGACAGGCCGACGCCGTGACCGTCCCCGAGAACGCCGACCAGTTCGTCACGCAGGCCCGCCTACAGGCCGGCGTGCGCTTCCGGGGCTTCCTCGAAACCTACGCCCTGGCCATGAACTACGGGCAAATCATGAACTCCGACAACTTCTGCTCTACCTTAGAGGATACAGTACGCTACTGGTACGTCGCCTGTCTGCGGAGCAGGAACTACGGTTTCTTCAACCGCATTCTCACGCAGGCCATGGACAGAGTGCACGAGAGCGCGCAGGAGTACGAAAGCCTCCTCGGCGCACAGCTCGACGCGCTCATCGCCGGGAATCAGGAGCAGTTCGACCAGCACCCCGGTTACGTCGACGCCATCCGGGAGCAGATTGCAAACCAGAACTTCATCGTAGCGGAGGACTGGATGCGGCGTATCCGCGTGGGCGACTTCTCCCTTGATATTCAACAGCCGGAGGCCCTCGGATACCTGGAGGACTTCTGGAACAGCTACGCGACGGTCTACAGCCGCGTTTCGGACGCAAGCCGTTCTTTGTCGGCGCTTCTGGGCGGACGCCGCGCCCGCAACAAGGACATGCGCGGCGCGCAACAGCTCATTGACAACTGGCTCAACAACGGCAGTCCCTCCAGCCCGGAGCGTATCACGCAACTGCTCAACCGCCTGGGATGGAACAATATCCAGGTCAGCGCGTACAGTTTCCCCGCCGACCCCCGCACGGAGATTTACCACGTCCTCCGCGACGCCGTAGCCGCCAATATGACCGCGCCCGTACACCCTATCGCGGCGTTCGGCTCGCGCCTCGCCCGGGATGGCATGTACGTCGCCTGCCTCTACGGCTCCTACGACTGCGACAGGCTCTACGAGAAAATCCGCTCCCTCGACGCCCTCGACGGGAATAAAGTAATCCTCCTTGACTACGCCCTTGGCGGCGTCGACCGGCGCGTACTCGCCCGCAAAATCAAACAGCGCGAAAGCGGCCTCCGGAACGTCTACCTTGTCATCGACCGCGTTCTGATTTGCCACCTCGCCAACAACTACAACGAGAACCTCATCAACCGCATTCTCATGGCCGACGGCATCCCCTTCTCCTACTGCCAGCCCTACGTCGTGGAGTCGTCGCACACCATGCCGCCCGAAATCTTCATCGGGCGCAAGGACGAACTTTTCCGAATCGAAGACCCGAACGGCGTCAACCTGATTTACGGCGGGCGTCAGCTCGGCAAGTCGGCGCTCTTCAAGAAGGCCCGCGGAGACCTCGACGGCAATCAGGGCCGCCGCGCCGTGCTCGTCGACATCAAGGACTGCGACTGCGCCGCCGCCGCGCGCCGGTTGTCTATGGAGCTCATGGAGCTGGAAATCCTCCCCGACGACGGCCCCGCTATCGAAGACTGGGACGAACTCTGTGACTTAATCCGCCGCTACCTCCGCCGGAATGAGGATGTACGTTACCTCCTCATCATGCTCGACGAGGCCGATACCTTTATCGCCGATTGCAGTCAGTACAACTACAGGCCCCTCGTCGACCTGAAGAATATCCAGCAGGTTCTCCCCGGCAGATTCAAATTCGCCCTCGCCGGACTGCACAATATTATCCGCTTCAACCGCGAAGTGGCCCTCGGCAGGAACGCCGTGATTACGCAGTTCTCCTCCCTGAAAATCACGCCCTTCCGCACCCCCGAAGCACAGGAACTGCTTACCGTCCCGCTGAGCTATCTGGGACTGTCCCTGCCCAGCCGCGTCACCGTCTCGCAGATTCTCGCGACCGTCAACTACTTCCCCGGCCTGATTCAACTCTACTGCCAGAAGCTGATAGAGTCCCTCCGCGCCCCCGACTACGCCGGCTACGATGTCAAGCGCACGCCGCCCTACGTCATCACCGACGACCACCTCCGGCGCGTCATGGCCGACAAGGAGTTCATGGAGCAGATTCGCGAAAAGTTTGAAATCACGCTCCGTCTCGACCAGGACCAGGGGAGTTGCTACTACCCGCTGACGCTCCTCATTGGCTGGATGTACACCGACGAGCCGTCGCGGGGCGGCTACACCGCCGGGGACATCCTCCGCCACGCGAAGGACTTGCAGATTGCGCCCCTCCGCGACCTCTCCGAGGAACAGGTCGACGCCCTCTTACAGGAATTGCAAGACCTGAACATCCTCCGGAGCGTCAGCCAGGACACCTACCTTCTGGCGTCGAAGAACTTCCGCGACCTGCTCGGTTCCGACGAGGAAATCTTTGAGAAGCTGTCCCGCATGGGGGAGGGCGCGGAATGAGGCCCGACGACATCTGGTGGGGACAGATTGGAAACTCTCTCCGCCTCCTGACGAGCGTCACGGAACACCTCCGCGACCACCGTTCGGCGGTGCTGTCCATGCCGGAACGCTTCCCGTGGCGGGAGCGCTTCTACGGCGAAATCGACATCCGGCGCGCCCCCTACAGCGTGGCGCGCCGCCTGAAGCGGGTCTCTTGGCCCGGCAAGACCGCCCCCGGACAGTTCATCCTGAACAGCCTCTGCCCGATTGACGTACAGGCCGACTACTGGCCCGGGCAGACTTACGGCGAATATCTCGCGTCCCGGCGCAGCCTCGCCATGAACGACTACGACATCTGGATTACGGGCGTACACCAGAAGGCCGACCTGATGAAGTGGGCGGAGTTCGTGACGCAGTACCACGCCGCCGCCCCCGACAGCGAACCCCATGCCGTATTCGTGATTGAGTACGACGGGCCCCCGATGAAGCCCGGCAATCTGGACTTGATATCGTGTCAGGTGGAGCGCTACGACTGCCGGGTGTTCTGTCTGGAAATGGCGGCGGAGCAGTCCGGCACGCAACTGCGCGACTATCAGGCCGAACTCGCGCTGAGTATCGCGGGGAGCCAGCCGGAATTATGCGCGGCGCTGTTGGAGACGGGCGCGCGCCTCGTCGACGACCCCCTCGAAACCGCGCGGCAAGTCCTCGCGACCGCGCGCGACTCCGACGGAAGGCACTTTCCGCCCCAGACCGAAAGCGAATTGACAAGCAAAGTATGGCTTGCGGCTGTCGCGCTGTTATTTCCCCTCATGGAGCGCTACCGTATCGACTTCATAGAGCGGCACAAACTGGAACTCTCGCGCTTCCTGCCGATTTCCAACTCCAACGGCGACGAAGTCACGGAGCCTTTCGACCTCGAAATCGGCGCGCTGTGCTACATCATCGCCAACCTGCGCGTGCACCTGTTCACGTCGGCGGAAGTCAGCGGCCTGCGCCTCTGCCGCCGGATTCGGAACCAGCTCGCGCACAATAAGCCCGTCGACCGCGACGACGTGGAGGCGGTTATAAGCCTGTAAAGGACAATGAGAGCGGGGCGGCCTGTGGCCGTCCCGCTGTTGTTATGCGTAGCTGTGAATGCCGGGGAGGAAGGTATTCACGCCGATATAGGTGAACATGACGCACACGAACCCGAGCGCGGCGAATAACGCGGCGGCTTTCCCGCGCCAGCCGCGCCGGAGGCGTAAGTGCAGGTAGGCCGCGTAGACAATCCACGTCACAAGCGACCAGGTTTCTTTCGGGTCCCACGACCAGTAACTGCCCCAGGCCTGTTCGGCCCAGATTGCGCCCGTGACGATGGTGAACGTCAGGAACAGCAGGCCCAGGGACACGCTCCGGTAGCCGATAATGTCGAGCTTGTCGTTCCGGGGGATGTGGGAATCCAGAAAGCCGCCCGGGGCCACGCGGTCGCGCAACAGGTAAATCAGCGCGAGTACGAACGACACGCCGAACGCGCCGTAGGCGACAATGACGGTGGAGACGTGGAACGCAAGCCAGCGACTGCGCAGGGCGGGCATGAGGTCGCGTACTTCTTTCGACTGCA
>CAMHBH010000001.1 GCA_946183175.1 uncultured Oscillibacter sp. | reverse complement strand
AATCAGGCAAGTTCGTCTCATCTGACGCCGCTATGTTCACCGCACAGGTCGAAAAAGTTGCGGACGGCGGCGGATTCCGGCGAAAGTCCGAAACCGGGCGAAAAGTTGCGAATCCCGCCTGAGCTTCTGGCGCGGGGCGGGGCGGAAACCGCGCGGACGCCGCGTCGCTCCGGAAGAACGCGACGGGTCTGATGAAAGCGAACGTCCCAAACCGTATCGCGTTGAAAGTCACGTCGGCGCTGGAATCGCGTACATACTTGACCGTAACGGGGCGGAGGCGCTGGTCGGTCATGGCGATATGCTCTACGCGCCGCAGGGCGGCGAACAGAAGCGGGTACAAGGCTGTTACGTCGCCAACGCGGAAATCGAGGCCAACGGCTTTCCTGAAATCAAAAGAACGACGCGCCGGGATACACTCCCCCGGCGCGTTTTCATTAAAGACGTAATATCTTTAGATAAGGACTGTATCGAGGATTTGCGATTCTATCCGCAGTGCCGTTGCGCGGACGTTATCAACCGGGCCATGTCGGTCAAGGGCGGGAGCGCGAAACTGCTGCACGTCTACGTGGACGTGGAACCCGTCAGCTTCCACAGAGGTTTCTACACAGTCGATATGCGTTTCTTCTATCACGTCACGTTGCAGGCGTACTTGAGCAGTCCGATTCCGGTGACGGTGGAGGGCCTGTGCGTGTTCGACAAGCGCACGATTCTGTACGGAAGCGAGGGCAACGCGCGGATTTTCTCGTCACAGGTGCGTATCGGGGAACCCGATATTCAGATGATGCAGAAGAACAATCTGCCCGTGGCGGTCGTGGAGGCCGTCGACCCTATCGTACTCGACGCGCGCATTGTCGACCGCAACGACCGCCGCGACTGCGAACTGTGCGAAATCCCCGACTTCATCAACGGCTGTTTCGGCGACGGGCTGTCGAGCTGTGACGACGGGCGGCAGGTGTATATCACCCTCGGACAATTCTCCATCGTGCGCCTGGAGCGCGACACACAGCTTTTGATTCCCATGATTGACTACTGTATGCCCCGTAAGGACTGCTCGGGGACGGGCGGATTAAGTCCGGCGGAGGATCCGTGCAGTATCTTCCGCAACATCGACTTCCCGGAGGGCGAGTTCTTCCCGCCGAATGCCGTGCGCGGCGCGGGCTCGTGCGTGGACGCGTGGGGCGGAACCTGCTGTAACGTCTCGTCGAGCAACTGCGGAAACGTTTCCTCGGGAAATTCGGGCAACTGCGACAGCAACGCCTCGAATAACTGCGGCAACGGCAACACCTCCGGACGCGGCAACGGCGGCGGGCGCGGCGGCTCCCGTTGCGACTGACACACGACAAACAGGAGTATCTTCACGGCTCTTTGTCTGTAATCCGAAAATAGAAAGTTAAAGAACAAGCGTCCGGGGCAAAAGCTCCGAACGCTTGTTCTTTATGTTGTTGCGGTATGCGGAATCAAGCGGTTTGACAACGCATTAATACTTCAGATGATACTTTCCAAAGTAAGCGGCGTTCCACTGAACCGTATTTCTGCTGTTGTAGGAGTTGAAACTGCCGGAAACCGTAACGGTGTATTTTTGCGTGCTCCATTTGGGAAGATAGAACGCGGAATTGCACCGCAAACCGCTGTAGGAGGAAACCTGTCTGCCGTTCTTGTCCTTCACAGTAACATTGAAACGGGCATGGTCGAGCATAAACTGGGCGGCCTTCCGGTAAGTCTGGTCTCTGTCTCCCTGACTGGCGATATTCGGGAGAAAATCGCTGACAATGGTGACTTTCCGTTTCGACCAGAAGTTTCCACTGATGGAGAAATCGCTGGAGCGCGAGCGGATACCCCCATTCCAATCCTGCCACACAATTCCGATGCTCTTCGTGTTAGTGGCGGACGCGCTGACAGTCAGCAGATTGGCGTTGAGCGTGAACAGGGTCAGGAAAGCCAGGAAAAGGGATGCGACGCGCCGAGGGATTGAGACAGAAGCAGTCATATTAACACCTCCTAAATATTGTCCAGAGTGCGTATAGCAGTTGATGATGGATATCGAGGGTAAAATGCCAGCTAATAGGCCTCCGAACTAACAGGCAGTATAACACAGGAAAAGCAGGATGTCAAGTTAAATTATCTTAAAAAGATGTTATAAATATCAAATTGTAGAATTGCACAAATTTGAGTTGTAATACTCACAAATCGTACAAACAAAAATTTGCACCCTTTGTCAAATTAAAATATCATTATTGATAATTTATTTTTCTAGCCTCCTAGTTACAGTATGATGAGGTGATTGTATGATTATTCAGCTAGCGGAGCGGTTAAGGGAACTTCGGGAATCCCATCATCTTACCCAGAAACAACTCGCGCAAGACATGGGCATTACACGCGCCAGTGTCAATGCTTGGGAAATGGGAATTTCTTTGCCCACCGTATCGAAATTAGTAGACCTCGCTCAGCGGTTTCACATCAGCACGGATTATTTGTTGGGCTTAGCCAGTGAAAAAAGTGTTGATATTCACAATTTCACGCCGCAGGAACAGGAAATTCTCTGTGGACTGATGGAATATTTTCAAAAAGTCCACCATGGGACGGATACAAACAAGGAAAGCTAGGAGTAGGAAGTATCTTTCTGTAGCGGCGCGGCAACAGTCAAATTTGACAATCTTTCGGCGGATTTTTCGCGGAGTTCATCCAAAAACGCACTTGCAAAGCGCGGCATTTTCCGGTATAATAACGAAAATCGTGGGAGGAGGGACAGCTATGCAACGACGTTTTCCCATGATTCCCTGTGCAAACCGGCTTTGAGTGCCGGTGTTTTTATGCCCGCACGCGGAAAGGAGCGCTTCATGAACGAACACAAGACCGTAATCGGACAGGCCCCCGTGACCGACGCCCGCACCCTCGGCCTGCCCCGTATGCTCTTACTGGGCCTGCAACACCTCTTCGCCATGTTCGGGGCGACCGTGCTTGTCCCGATTCTCGTCCAGGGCTACGGCCTGCCCCTGTCCATTCAAACCACCCTGTTTTTCGCCGGGGTCGGCACGCTGTTCTTCCATGTCTGTACGAAAATGAAAGTCCCGGCGTTTCTGGGCTCCTCGTTCGCGTTCCTCGGCGGCTTCTACACCATGGCCAACATGAGCGGCGGAATCTACGCCGGTATGGCCGCCTCCGAAAAGCTCCAGTACGCCTGCGGCGGACTGGTCGTCGCGGGGCTGTTGTACGTCCTGCTGGCGGCTGTTGTCAAGGCCGTGGGCATTATGAAGGTCATGCACTACCTGCCGCCCGTCGTCACGGGGCCTATCATTATCCTGATTGGCCTGAACCTCGCGCCGTCCGCCGTCAACAACGCGAAAACCTGCTGGTGGCTGGCCCTCGTGGCAATGGGCATTATCATCGCGGCGAATATCTGGGGGAAGGGCATGATTAAAATCGTCCCGATTCTGCTTGGCGTCGTGGGCGCGTACGCCGTGGCGGTCGTGGCGAACTTCTTCGGGGCGACGGCGGTCAGCGCCGCCGGGGAGACTGTACCGCTTATGGACTTCTCCGGCGTACTGGCGGCGAATCCGGTCGGCCTGCAACCGTTCCTGACGAATCTGCCCGGGAGCGTCGCGAAATTCGACCTGTCGGCGGTGCTGGTCATGGCCCCGATTGCTATCGCCTCCATGATGGAGCACATCGGCGACATGTCCGCTATCTCGGCGACGGTCGGCGAGAACTTCATCACCGACCCCGGCCTGCACCGTACCCTCATCGGCGACGGCGTCGCGACTTCGCTGGCGGGCCTCTTCGGCGGGCCCTCGAATACCACCTACGGCGAGAATACCGGCGTACTGGTACTCTCGAAAGTCTACGACCCGCGCGTGATTCGTCTGGCGGCGGTGTACGCTATCGTACTGTCGTTCTCCCCGGCGTTCGCGGCGCTCGTGAACTCCCTCCCGGCGGCGATTGTCGGCGGTATCAGCTTCATCCTCTACGGCATGATTTCGGCCATCGGCGTGCGGAACATCGTCGAAAACCGCGTCGACTTCACCAACTCGCGCAATCTGATTATCGCGGCGGTGATACTCGTCTCGGGCCTGGGCTTCACGGACGGCCTGACCTTCCAAATCGGCGGGGCGTCGCTGACGCTGACAAGCCTCTCTATCGCGGCCATCGCGGGAATCGCGCTCAACGCCTTGTTGCCCGGGAACGATTTCCAGTACGGGAGCAGCGCCTCCGACGACACCGCCTCGCTGGGGAAATACTGATGAACTTATGCAGTGAGCGGGACTTACGTCCCCTGCTGGAACGCCACGGCTTCCGGTTCTCGAAATCCATGGGGCAAAATTTTCTCATTGACCCGGAAATCCCGGCGGCGATTGCGGACGCCTCCGGCGCGGACAAGTCCGGCGGCGTACTGGAAATCGGGCCGGGCGTGGGCGCGCTGACGGCGGAGTTGTCGAAACGCGCCGGGAAAGTGGTGTCGGTGGAACTCGACCGCGCCCTGCTCCCGGTGCTCGCGGAGACTATGCGCGGCCTCGAAAACGTCGAAATCGTACAGGGCGACGCGCTCAAGCTCGACCTCTCCGCGCTCGCGGCGGAAAAGTTCGACGGCCTGACGCCGACGGTCTGCGCGAACCTGCCCTATAACATCACGTCGCCGATTCTCGAAAAGCTCATCCTGACGCCGTGTTTCCAGTCCGTGACGGTACTCGTACAGAAGGAAGTCGCCGAACGCCTCGCCGCCCCGGAGGGCTCCGGCGACGGCGGCTCCTTCGCGCTCTTCCTGCGCTACTACATGGTGCCCGAAATCGCGCTGGAAGTCTCGCGGGAGAAGTTCCTGCCCCGGCCCAAAGTCGACTCGGCGCTTTTGCGCTGTGTGCGCCGCGCGGCCCCCGCCGTCGACGTGCCCGACGAGGCGTACTTCTTCCGTGTCGTGCGCGGGGCGTTCCTCCTGCGCCGGAAAACGATTGTGAACAGTCTCGCCGCCGCCCTGCCGGAACTCCCCAAAGAAGTTATCCGCGACGCCGTGCGCGCCCGCGGACTGCCGGAGACTGTACGGGGCGAACGCCTGACGCTACGGGACTTCGCGGAGTTGTCGCGGCGGTTGCGCGCGGCGGAAACCTGACTGCCCCGGCCCTATCGCCCCTTGCGGAGTTGGCTTCACGAGGAGATTCCTGTATGAAAATCGTAATTCCCTGTATGATTTACCTGGGCAGCGCGCTGATGGTCTACAACATCCTGCACTATTACCGCTTCGCCCGGAAAATGAAGAAAACCGGCGTGCTGGAAATGCGCCGTACATTCTTGTACCTGCCCTTCTTCCTGCTGGTCTTCTTCCTGATAGGCTACCTGATTACGGCGCTGTTCGGCAATCCTACTCTCGTCATGGGCGGAATCCTTTTCGGCGGGAGCGTCTTCGTGTTTCTCATTCTGAATGTCATGATAAGGATTGTCGGCTACATTCAAAACGACGAGCACAGAATCAACGCCATGTACAACGAACTGCGCGAGGAGCTGACTTCTATTACAAAAGACAGGCTTGCCGTCTTCCGCGTCAATCTGACAAAGGATATCGTGGAAGACCGCGCCGGAACCGACCTTTACGATTCGGACAAAACCGCCCGTACTTACACGGATTTGATGCTGAACCGCTTCCCCGACTTGCTCATAAAACCCGCGGAGCGCTACGGCCCCGGACTTTTTACCCGCGAGGGCTTACTGAAACATTTCCAGAACGGCCACAACACCGCCAGCGAGACTATCTACGCCCGCCGGAAGTCAGTCAGAAACGGCTACTTTCTCATGGAGGCGGCTTTGGCGCAGCAGCCCGTTACCGGAGAGGTGATAGCGTTCATCACGGAGCGCGACTACAACCGCGACATGATTGACCGCGTCATCTGGAACAAGGCGCTGAGCGAGGAGTACGACGCAATCGCCTATATCGCAAGCGGGCAACTGGGCACGGTGCTTTCCAGCGGCGAGCGGAATCACCCGGATGTCCTTCTGTCCGGCGACGGGGAGACGGAGTACGGGGAGGCGGTCGGGCGGCTGGTCAGCAGTCTGGACTTGGGGGCGGACAGTCCCGACAGACTGCTCGACGCCCTCAAACTGGAGCGGGTCGAGCGGGAACTGTCCGACAAAGACGCCTACGCCGTGGACTTCTCCTATCACGCCGACAGCGAAATTGTCTACAAGCGCTTTACGTTCTTCGCGGCGGACAGAGAGGCGCACTTCTACGCGCTGTTGATTTCCGACACCACGGAAATACGCCGCGAGCAGGAGGAACAGAATCGCAGGCTGGAAGAGGCGTTAGAGCAGGCCAAGGCGTCGAGCGCGGCGAAAACGGCGTTTCTCTCCAACATGTCCCACGACATCCGCACGCCGATGAACGCGATTATAGGCTTTACGAACCTCGCGCGGCAGTGCGCCGGGAACCCCGGGAAAACGCGGGAGTACCTGGAAAAAATACTCACGTCGAGCAACCACCTGCTGTCGCTTATCAACGACGTACTGGAAATGAGCAGGATTGAAAGCGGCAAAATAGAGCTTGCAAACAGTCCCTGTAATCTTGCGCGGCTCGTGGAGGATTTTCACGCAATGGTCGTAAACCTCGCGGAGGCCAAGAATCAGGAATTGACCGTCGATTTCTCCGGCGTGACCAACAAGAATGTGATTTGCGACAAACTCAGACTGAACCAAGTGCTGTTGAATCTCCTCAGCAACGCGGTGAAGTACACGCCCGACGGCGGACGGGTGGAAGTACGGATTTCGCAGAAGGGCAGGACGCCCGGCGGGCGCGGGGTATACGAATTTCGCGTCAAAGACAACGGAATCGGCATGACGCCGGAATTTGCGGCCCATGTGTTTGAGGCGTTCGAGCGCGAAAAGACCTCGACCGTCAGCGGCATACAGGGTACGGGTCTCGGCATGGCGATTACCAAGAAAATCGTCGATTTGATGGGGGGAAGTATCGAAGTCGTCACGGCCCCCGGAAAAGGCACGGAGTTTATTGTCTCCGTAGAGTTTGAGATTTCGCCGGAGGAAACGGAACCGGACGCGGCTAAAAAAGACGAAAGTCCCGAACCTGATTTTACCGGAAAGCGTCTGCTGTTGGTGGACGACATGGAAATCAACCGGGAAATCGCCGTGGCGGTACTGGAAATGAACGGCTTTTTGGTCGAGGAGGCCGACGACGGCGAAAAGGCGGTCAGCATGGTACAGGCCTCCCGGCCCGGCTACTACGACGCCGTGCTGATGGATATCCAAATGCCCGTCATGAACGGGTACGACGCGGCGCGGAAAATACGCCTGCTGGAAAACCGGAACCTCGCGGGGATTCCGATAATCGCCATGACAGCCAACGCGTTCGAGGAAGACCGGAAGGCCGCCTTTGAAGCCGGTATGAATGGACACGTAGCCAAGCCGATTGACGTAAAGGCGCTCATCAATACCCTGAAAGGAATCCTGTAATCCCCGCCGCTTGCCCGCGCGGCGGCGACGCCGGCGATTTTTGCCGCTTGACAAAGCCGCCGGGGCGTGCTACACTGTCCGACAGCAAAACGGCAGTGACGGAGAAGAAACCGCGACGCGACGTTTCAGAGAGGGGCGCATAGCTGGGAGCGCCCCACGTACGCGGCGGCAGTACCACTCCCGAGCCGCCCGCGACCAAGCGGGACGGGCCCTCCCGTTACAGAGGACACGAGCGGCGGATTACTCCGCAAGCAGGGTGGAACCGTGGGATTTGTCCCACCCCTGAAAATTCGGGGGTGGGATTTTTGCCGCCCCACGGAGGGATTGTAACATGAGTGAAGAACACAAGGACGCGTTCTCGTTCGAGAACCCCGACTACCGCCACACCTATTGGCACACCTGCTCCCACGTACTGGCGCAGGCCGTGAAGCGGCTTTACCCCGAAGTGAAACTCGCCATCGGCCCGGCCATTGACAACGGGTTCTACTACGACCTCGACTCGCCGTTCGCGTTCACGCCGGAGATTATGGAGAAAATCGAGGCCGAAATGCGCAAAATCTGCAAGGAGAAGCTCAAACTCGAACGCTTTGAACTCCCGCGCGCGGAGGCGTTGAAGTTCATGGAGGAGCGCGGCGAGCCCTACAAAGTAGAGCTGATTCAGGACTTGCCCGACGGCGTGCCCATCAGCTTCTACCGTCAGGGGGAGTTTACGGACTTGTGCGCGGGGCCGCACCTCGATTCGACCGGGCGGATTAAGGGCAACGCCCTCAAATTGACGGCCTGCAACGCGGCCTACTGGCGCGGAGATTCCAGTAAGGCGAGCCTACAGCGTATTTACGGCGTGGCCTTCCCGAAGAAGGACGAGCTCGACGACTATCTCCGGCAGCTGGAGGAGGCCAAGCGCCGCGACCACCGCAAGTTAGGCCGGGAGCTGGAACTGTTCATGACCGACGAACTGGTAGGGCGCGGCCTGCCGATGTTCCTGCCCAAGGGCTACACCCTCTGGCGCATTCTCGAAAACTACATCCGCGACAAGGAATTGAAGTCCGGCTACCAGCACGTCCTCACGCCCTGTATCGGCACCGTGAACCTGTACCGCACCTCCGGGCACTGGGAGCACTACAAGGAGAACATGTTCCCGGCGATGGAGGTCGAAGATGAATCCTACGTCCTGCGGCCCATGAACTGCCCCCACCATATGCGCATTTACGCCAACCGCCCCCACTCCTACCGCGATTTGCCCGTCAGAATCGGCGAGATTGCCCACGATTTCCGCTTTGAGGCCTCCGGCGTGCTGAAGGGTATCGAACGGGGCCGCCACTTCTGCCAGAACGACGCGCACCTCTTTGTACGCCCGGAACAGATTAAGGAAGAGTTCTCGAAGGTCTGCGACCTGATTTTCGACACCTACCGCGATTTCGGAATCACGGACTACCGCTGCGTGCTGTCGCTGCGCGACCCGGCGGACAAGGTCAAGTACCACGACGACGACGCCATGTGGAATCAGGCCGAAAGCGCCCTCCGGGAAGTGCTGACCGATTTGGGCATTGACTTCACGGAGGAAATCGGCGAGGCGGCCTTCTACGGCCCGAAGCTGGATGTCAACGTCAGGCCCGCCGTGGGCGCGGAGTACACCCTTTCGACCTGCCAGTTGGACTTCTGCCTGCCGATGAAATTCCAGTTGACCTACGTCGACACCGACGGCACCGAAAAGACCCCCGTCGTACTGCACCGCGCGATTCTCGGCTCCCTCGACCGCTTCATGGCCTACCTGATTGAGGAGACTATGGGGGCGTTCCCGACGTGGCTGGCCCCCGTACAGGCCAAGGTTCTGCCCGTCACCGACCGCGCGCAGGAGTACGCCGAAAGCGTCCGGGCGCGCCTGGAAGCGGCGGGATTCCGGGCGGAAGTCGACGGGCGCAACGAGAAAATCGGGCGCAAAATCCGCGACGCCCAGCTCGAAAAGGTGCCCTACATGCTCATCGTGGGCGACCGCGACATGGAGAACGGTACCGTTTCCCCGCGCCACCGCTCCGGGGGCGACTTGGGCGCGATGTCGTTCGAGCAGTTCGCGGATATCCTCCGCGACGCCGTGGACAACCGGCGCATGGACAAATAACGCGCAGTTGGATTCCCGCCGCGACGCGCGGCGGGAATTTCCGCGTTTTCCCGTAGTACAGGCCGTCCCGCGACGCCCGCTCTCTCATGTAATTTTAATCTATGTGTAACATTTCCGCTGGCAAGCCCCCTCCGGCACTGTGGGGTCTCCCCGCCCCGTTTCCGCGGAACTTCCGGCGGGGAAACAGGCGATAATTCTGTGGAAAACGCCCGTTTTTCGGCCTCTTCGCCGTGCGGGGGAACTGTCAAGAAGCGACAGCGCGACTTTGCCAACGGTTACTGCGCACCCGCCCCTTTCCGATATTGAAGCTTGCATTCCGGCGCAATCGGTGCTATAATTTCAAAGTATGCACTGTCATTCCGTGTGAAAATGACAACACGCAGGACGCGTTTCCTTCTCCAAAAAATCGGGGCCGGTTTTTTGGAAAAATTCAGTCAATCTCCGTACTCTTTTCGCGGACTGTCATAAGGGGGATGAACCTATACTATGAAACTCCCGGTAGACGGCGGGCAAAATCACAGACGATACTTTCCTTTCAAACAGTGGAAGCATTGGCAGGAAGTTGCCGCCCTGTTAGTTGGTTACGATTTTGTCGCGGCCTGTGTCTCTTATTTTCTGGCTCTCCTGCTGCGCTTCGACATGGACTTTGCCCAGATTCCGGCGCGGTATCTGGATACCTGCCTCTATTCCATCCTGCCCTACGCGCTGTGCAGTGTCGTGGTGTTCTGGCTCCTGCACCTCTACGGCAGTATATGGCGCTTCGCAAGTTTCGTGGAACTCGCGCAGATATTGCTGGCCAACGGAATTACGATGGTCGTGCAAGTCGGCTGGACAATCCTGTTTTTCGGCGTAAAAATGCCAATCTCCTACTACGTCTGGGGGGCGCTGTTCCAACTGGGCTTCACAGTGAGTATCCGCTTCAGCTACCGGATTCTGACACTCGGGCGGAAGCGCTTCAAGAAGAACGCGGTGCAGTGTGAACCGATTATGTTAGTAGGGGCCGGGAGCGCCGGACAGATGATACTCCGCGACACCCACCAGGGCGGGGGCGACGAAACCGACGCTGGGGCCAGCCGGGTCGTGTGCATCATCGACGACGACCCGAATACGTGGGGCCGCTTCATTGAGGGCGTCCCGGTGGCCGGGGGCCGCGACACGATTCCGGCCAACGTGGTCAAGTACGGAATCCGGAAAATCTTCATTGCCATTCCGAGCGCCTCCGTGTCGGACAAGAAGGAAATTCTCGATATCTGCATGGAGACCGGCTGCAAAGTCAAACAGCTTCCGGGGATTTACCAGCTTCTCCAGCAGAACGTCACGGTCGGTTCCATGCGCGATGTCTCTATGGAAGACCTGCTGGGGCGTCCGCCCATCCGGGTCGACCTCGACAACGTGTTCCGCTTCCTGCGCGGCAAGACGATTCTCGTCACGGGCGGCGGCGGCTCCATCGGGAGCGAACTCTGCCGCCAAATCGCCGGGCACCAGCCCGGGAAACTGATTATCTTCGACGTTTACGAGAACAACGCCTACGCCCTGCAACTCGAACTTCTGGAGAAGTACCCCGAACTCGATTTGGTCGTGCTGATTGGCTCCGTGCGCGACAGCCGCAAACTCCGCGCGCTGTTCTCGGAGTACCGCCCGGACGTGGTCTACCACGCGGCGGCCCATAAGCACGTCCCGCTCATGGAGGACAGCCCCTGCGAGGCCGTCAAGAACAACGCGATTGGCACATACAAAACCGCCTACGCGGCCATGCTCTACGGCTGCGAGCGCTTCGTGCTGATTTCCACGGACAAGGCCGTCAACCCGACGAATGTCATGGGCGCGAGCAAGCGCCTCTGTGAAATGATTATCCAGAGCTTCGACGCCGAAATCAAGGCCGGACGCGCGGCCAACCTCCCGCAACTCTTCACCCACGACAGCGCCGCCGACCACGACCTCCCCGACTTCGCGGACGCCTTCCGTCAGGCGCATACGGAGTACGTCGCGGTCCGCTTCGGAAATGTGCTGGGAAGCAACGGTTCCGTAGTGCCGATTTTCAAGGAGCAGATTGAGAAGGGCGGCCCCGTCAAAGTCACGCACCCCGATATTATCCGCTACTTCATGACCATCCCGGAGGCTGTAAGCCTGGTTCTGCTGGCGGGTACATACGCCGACGGCGGCGAAATCTTCGTGCTGGACTTGGGCAGTCCCGTCAAAATCGACACGCTGGCCCGGAACCTCATCCGCCTGTCCGGCTACAAGCCCGATGTCGATATCAAGATTGAGTATACGGGCCTCCGCCCCGGCGAGAAGCTCTACGAGGAAATGCTTATGAAGGAAGAGGGCCTGAGAAAGACGGATAACAACCTCATCTTTATCAGCCGCCCGATTCAGTTCGAGACGGAGCGCTTCTTCCGGCAGTTGCGGACGCTCATGGACGCGGCCTACGAGAATGTGGACGGCGAGGAAATCCGCCGCCTGCTCATGGAGGCGGTGTCGACCTACCACCCCGCCGACAGGCCGTCATGATTCCCGGCGGCCCGCCCTGTGGGCCGCTGACTTTTTGCCGGAATCCGGCAGGAAAGAGGAGTGACTATGCCCGTAATTTCTGTGATAGTCCCCGTCTACCAGGGGGAGGCGCTGTTGCCGGGGTGTGTCGAGAGCGTTCGGCGGCAGACCTTCGCGGACTGGGAATTACTTTTAATCGACGACGGCTCTACGGATAATTCCCGTACTCTGTGCGAGAACTACGCCGCCGCCGACGCGCGAATCCGGGCCCTTGTACAGCCCCGGAACCTGGGCGTCAGCGCCGCGCGCAACCGCGGATTACAGGAGGCCCGCGGGGAATACGTGGCCTTTCTGGACGCCGACGACCGCTACGTGCCCGGGACGCTCTCGACGCTGTTGGGACTGTGTCGGGACGGCGGCGCGGAGAGTGCCGCGTGCGCTCACTGGAACGTCGCGCCGGACGGCGCGGAGAGCGTCGAGACGCTCTTGCCGTCCGGCCTCTACGGCGCGGAGGAAATCCGCGCGCGGTTCCTGGTGCCGCTGTTCGGGGAGCGCCTGCGCGCGCCGCTTATGAATGGTTTTATCTGGCGCTTCCTGTTCCGGAACGAGCAGATTCGCCGGAGCGGCGCGAAATTCGAGGGGCCGTATCTGGAGGACGAGCTGTTCCTGCTGGAATACTTCGGCGCGGCGCGCCCGGGCGAACGCCTCGCGGTCACGGAGACGCCGCTGTACCGCTATTTGCGGAACCCCGCTTCCGCCACGCGCCACTATATGCCCGACATCATGAAGACCCTCGACGCCTACATGGAAGTCAAGGAGGCGCTGGACGCGCAATATAAGTTTCATGTAGAGTGTCCGCGCTGGCGGGAGAACACGCTGTGGGCGAATCTGCTGATTGCAATCGGGAACGAGTACGCGGCGGGAATCGAGAAGAGCTTCCGGGCGCGCCGGGAGACAGTACAGGAATTGTGTAGGCGTCCGGACATGGCGCGGGCCATCCGGGACTATAAGCCCGTCGGCATGGGGCGCAATAAGGCAATGGTCGCGTTTCTGGTACGCCGCCGCCTGTTCCGGCTGCTTACGCTGTTGTACCGGGTGAAAAACCGGATGTAACACACAATAAAGGAGAGTTTGCTGCATGACACTTTGGAGAGAAAGTCTGCTGTGCGGTCTGTACATGGCCGTGCGGGAGGCCTACGGGCGGAGTACGGCGCGGCGACTGCTGTACGCCTTCGGCAACTGGTGCGCGCGACAGGCTTCGGGCAGTCGTGTTCTGGCGGTACTGTCCCGGGAGGGGCGGCTGTCCGCCGAATGGGAACAAAGCCGCGTATGCCGTGCCCTGACGACCGCCGCCACGTTCCCGGGGAACCTCCTGCACCGCTGGTACCTGGCCTGGGAGGCCACGTTCGAGGACAGCGTTTTCGCCCGCCTCGCCTTCGACCTCGGCGACGGTACCGCAATCGCCGAAAGCTGGCTGATTATGCTCCTCTGGGTGATTCCCTTCATCTATTGGGACAACGCGTGGAGCTTGCTGGCCTTCGCGTTCCTGCTCGTACTCTTCCACGCCGGGGCCATGCGCCGCGACGCCTTCCGGCTTGACATCCCCGATATCGGCGTGTACCCGGTCGCGTTCTTCTTCCTGATGGTCGCCGCCGCGCCGCTGTCCTACAGGCCCGATTTGTCGTGGCGCTTCCTGGGCTACCACCTCGCGGCGGTCGTGTGCCTACTCGTGACAGTCAGCGCGGTACGCAACGCCTACGACTTGAAACGCCTCTGCGCCGGGGGCACGTTCTGCGTGGCGGTCTCGTCGGTCTACGGCGTCGTACAGCGCATTCAGGGCGTTGAGGTCAATATCGCCTACGTCGACGCCAAGCTCAACCCCGACATGCCCGGGCGCGTGCAGTCCTACTTCGACAACCCGAACACGTTCGGCGAATTTCTCGTTATGCTCCTGCCATTGACACTCGCCCTTGCCGTATGCGCGAACCGCAAGCGCGGGAAAGTCGCCGCCGCCGCGATATTCGTCGTGGGCCTCGCGGCCCTGCTTATGACGTACTCCCGCGCCGGGTGGGTCGGCTTCGCGCTGTCCGTGGCGCTCATGGTGCTGTACCTGCGTCCGGCGCTCATCCCGCCCCTGATTGCGCTGTGTATCGTGGCAATTCCCTTCCTGCCCTCCGCCGTCTGGACGCGCATTCTGACCATTACCAATTTCAACGATACCACGACCTCCAGCCGCTTCCCGCTCTACGAGGCCGCGCTGAATCTTATCCAACGCGCGCCGCTCGACGGGGCCGGACTTGGTTCCGATGTCGTCCGGCAGTATATCAAGGACTTCCGCCTGTACCACGGCTCCGCGCCGTTCGTACACGCCCACAACCTCTATTTACAGGTCGCCATTGAGACCGGACTTGTCGGCGCGGCGGCGTTTCTGGCGTCGATTTTCGCCACGGTCAAGCGCGGCTTCCGTACCGTACGCGGCGCGCCCGACACCCCCGCGAAAGTCGTCACCTGCGCGGCGGCGTCCGGACTGTGCGGAATCACGCTCTGCGGTATGGCCGACTACCCCTGGCACTACCCGCGCATTCAGGTGGTCTACTGGTTCCTGTTCGCCATGGTACTGGCCGGCGTGAAAGTGTGCCGCGCGGAGGCCTCGTAATGGGGAAACTGTTCGTTTTAGAGGGCCTCGACGGGAGCGGCAAGGCCACGCAGTCGAATTTACTCGCGCGGGCGCTGGACGCGCGGCGGGTGTCGTTCCCCGACTACGAAAGCGACTCCTCCGCGCTGGTACGGATGTACCTCTCGGGCGCGTTCGGGACGCGCCCCGGCGACGTGAACGCCTACGCCGCGTCGAGCTTCTACGCCGTCGACCGCTTCGCGAGTTACAAGCGCGGCTGGGGCGCGTTCTACGGCGACGGCGGTACCGTCGTCGCCGACCGCTACACCACTTCCAACGCCGTCCATCAGTGCTCCAAACTCCCCCGCGAACAGTGGGACGCCTTCCTGGACTGGCTGTTCTCGTACGAGTACGGCTTGCTCGGCCTCCCGGCCCCGGATACGGTGTTCTATTTGCGCGTAGACCCCGCCGTCAGTCTGCGGCTACTCCGCGCGCGCGGCGCGGCGTCCGACATCCACGAGCGCGACAGGGACTACCAGGCCCGCTCCCGCGAGGCCGCTGACTACTGCGCGGCGCGTTTCGGCTGGGCGGTCGTGGAGTGTACGCGCGCCGGGGAACTGCGGAGCGTCGGGGACATTCACGGCGAAATCCTGCGCCGCGCCACGGAGGCCGAATCATGATAATCAATACGACGCTTTGCTATCTGGAACGCGGGGACGCGTATTTGATGTTACACCGTATTAAGAAGGAACACGACGTGAACCGCGACAAATGGGTCGGCGTGGGCGGGAAGTTCGAGGACGGCGAAAGCCCGGAAGAGTGTCTCGTGCGCGAAACGTTCGAGGAAACCGGGCTGACGCTGACGGAGTACCGCTACCGGGGAATCGTGACGTTCGTCTCGGACCGCTGGCCCCCGGAGTTGATGCACCTGTTCACGGCGTCGGGCTGGACGGGTACCCCGCACGCCTGCGACGAGGGCGAACTGGAATGGATTGACAAGAAAGACCTGTTATCCCTGCCGATGTGGGCGGGGGACGCGCTGTTTCTGCGGCTCTTGGAGGAGGACGCCCCGTTTTTCTCCCTGAAACTGCGCTACGAGGGGGAACGGCTGGCCTACGCGGCCCTGAACGGAAGGCCGCTGACAGAAATCGGGAAGGATTGAGGAACGTATGGAAAAGGCGGAAAGCGTGGACAAAAAGGTACTGTTATTCGGCTTTGAAGACCTTCGGAGTATCCTGGCGGTACGGAGCGCGCTGGAACCGTTCGACGCGGAGCTGATTCCCGTCGCGAAAACGGACTGCGGCAAGACGCTCTCGGAACTCGCCGGACTGGAAGAAGTGCCGCCGCTGGACGACGCGCCACCAGTCAGCGGGGCGATTCCGTCGCGTATGGCGGTGCTGTGCGGGCTCGACGAGGAGCTCGACGCCCTACTCCCGGCCCTCGCGGCGGCTGGCGCTGGGGAGACGTGTCTGAAGGCGGTGCTGACCCGACACAACCGCACCTGGAGCGCGACGCGGCTGTATATGGAACTCTCGCGCGAACGCGCGGCCCTCAAATAGCGACGCCCTCCCCGGCCTCCCTGTCACGGGAGGCTTTTTTACGCGCTGGTATGCCTGAAAAGCGTGTCGCGGAGGCAAAGAAACCGTCAGATTCAGGGAAAAGCCTCCCCCTGTCGCCCCACGGAGCGGGGAGATGAGGCTATCATTGTAAAAAAATTGATTTCCATAAAGCCGCGCCGTCCTGTCCGAACCCTTGCCCGCCAGAATCGCGGATACGCCTTCTTGTCTCCGGAGGCGTTGCGCTTACCTGAAATCTGACGGAGGGGTGAACACGCCTTCTGTCGGGCGCGCATAGGATGAGGAAGCGAAGGAGGGAATCAGGATGAGTTTTTCCGACCGTGAATTACTGGCGCGTCTGATTCAATGCGAGGCGGGCGGAGAGGGCGAAAACGGCATGAAAGCGGTGGCGGGGGTCGTCATGAACCGCGTCCACGCGCGGGGCGGGGAGTACGCCCGCACGGGGCGCGGGAGCATTCGCAACATTATTTTCCAGCCGTACCAGTTTGTATGCGCCAGCGAAATGGAGGGCGGCGTGTACAACCCGCAGAACATCTACAACATGAGGCCGGAGCAGATTCACTACGACATCGCCGACTGGGCGATTGCCGGGAACCGCCTTGCCGACGTGGCCGAGTCGATGTGGTTCTACAACCCCTACGGCCCGACCTGCCGCTCGTTCTTCCCGTCGGAGGTGGGCTACTGGCAGACGCGTATCGGCGACCACTGCTTCTACAATCCAACCAACGCGTATTATCGAACCTGAAATCAAGCGGAAACGAGGCGTTACTATGAAAAACCAACCTGCTACTTACGGGCGAACCCGCACGGACTGGACTTCGGAAGTCAAGCCCGCGCGCGACGGCATGGACACCCGCACAATGTCCGAGGCCCCGCGCGCGGCCCCGGACGCCGGGAGTAATGGCGCACCATCGCGTAACGGCATGGACACCCGCGCGGCGTCGGACACCGGGAGCAATGGCGCGGCGTGGGATACCGGGCGCAATCGCGCGGCGTCGGACACCGGGCGCGGCGGAATCGACGCCGGGGAGTGGCCCCCCGAGGGCGAGACGCTCGTACTGCCCGACGAAGACCGTACGCCGGTACCCATGGGGCCGCGCACCATAGACAGTCAGGACATGGGCGAGATATGGCCCAACATCGAAAACAACCTGTCCAATGAAGTGATAGAATCGCCCACGACGATGGAGGAGGTCTACCGGGGTTCGATGAAGTCGCTGTTGTTGCGGAACGTGGGGAACTACGTGGTAGCTACGTTCCTGATTGGCACACAGACCACCGTCTCATGGGAAGGGATTCTCTACGACGTGGGCAACGACTATCTGGCGATTTACCAGTCGGGGCGCGACCAGTATATTGTCAGCGACTTGTACTCGCTCAAGTACGTGGAGTTCTA
The DNA here is from genome assembly GCA_946183175.1 of uncultured Oscillibacter sp. Lineage (GTDB taxonomy): Bacteria > Bacillota > Clostridia > Oscillospirales > Oscillospiraceae > Oscillibacter. The sequence continues at coordinate 43,410 of CAMHBH010000001.1, read as the reverse complement.
CGACACGCGCCGCCGGGAACTGTGCGATTCCCTTCTGACGGCGCAGGAACCGGGCGGAAACTTCCAGAGACAATAACAGCGCGCTGTCCCTCCGCCGCTCCGCGACGGGGCGCGTTTCGGACAGCGGGTGTTACGCCTCCGCCGCTCCGCGACGGGGGCGCGTCCCGGAAACCCCTTGCAAATTCCTGAAAACGTGGTACACTGTAGAAAGTTTTCATCGGAGTACGGAAGGAGAATGCCCATGAAACGGTTTATCATACTCTGCCTGTCGGTACTGGTACTGCTTTCGGCCTGCGGGACGGCGACGCCGGAACCTGTCGCCGAAGCGCCCGCGCCGGAGCCGGACGAGCCCATTCCGGAACTCGAAATCCAGCCCGGCCCGGACGACATCGACCCCGAGACCGGAGACCGCGTACTCTCGTCGACCGTCGCGACGGTCGGCGACGGGCGTACGTTGCGCCTCGACGCGGTCGGACAGGCCCTGACCGAACCGGGCACCAGTGTGCGCTACGGTATCCGGGAGGTACGCGTGTACGAGGGGGAAACCGCGCTTCAGACACTCGTCGTGGCGGCCATCGAGGGGGCCGCGACGACGCAGTCGCCGACCGTCGAAAGCGCGCTGTCCGTGCGCGACATGAATTTCGACGGCGCGGACGATATCGACCTCTACGCCCAGGTGACGCGCAGCGTCGATCCGCACTACTACTACATCTGGAACCCGGACACGGGGCTTTATGAGTACGCCTTCACGCTCCGGGGGGCGGAAGCCGACCCCGACGCGCGGGAAATCGTCTCGACGTACCGCCGCGACGACGGGCTCGACTGCGTGGAGCGTTTCCGTTACAACGACGGCGGCGCGCTGGAAATCGTCAGCCGCGTGACCGAGGACTGGAAGAACGGTACGGAGGACTTCCCGCTGGTGGACTACTACGAGTTCCGGGACGGCGAGGCGGTACTTGTCCGCGAGGAGTTCACGGACTACACCGACGACGGCCTGACAGTGCGGGAAGTGCGGGAGCCTGTCGACGGGGAATTCAGAGCGGTTCGCCGGGAAGTGCTGGAAGGGGCCGACGGAGAATATCACGTTGTCCGGACGGAGGAAGTCGCGCCCGAACCGGAGTTCCCGGAGGAGTACGGCGGCGCGGAGGCCTTCCCGGAGGAGTTTGACGACGTTGCCGCTGAAAATTGAGCGTATCGTCGCGCGGGATTTTCTTTTTGTGGCAGTATAAACCGCGCCCTGATTGGAAACACTTTCCATATCAGGGCGCGGAGCGTATTCCGCGCACAGAAGGAGGGTCCCCCATGGATACGACGTTTCCGGAGAGCGCAACCTTACAAAATCTTATGCTGGCCTTCGCCGGGGAAAGTCAGGCGCGCAACCGCTACACGTTCGCCGCCGCGCTCTGCCGCAGGCAGAATTTCCACGTACTCGACGCCGTTTTCACCTTTACGGCGAACCAGGAGAAGGAACACGCGCAGGTTTTCTACCACCACATGAAGGCCGTCGCCGGACAGCAGATCCGGATTACCGGGGATTTCCCCGTGAACCTGAGCAACGACGTGCTGGACTTGCTCCGCATGGCGCGGGATAACGAGTACCAGGAGGCTGGCAGTCTCTACCCGTCGTTCGGGGCCACGGCGCGGGAGGAGGGCTACCCGGAAATCGCGAACTCGTTCGAGCGTATCGCGGAGATTGAGCAGTCGCACGGGAACCGCTTCGCCCGCTACATGGAGTTCTTGCGGAGCGGCGGACTGTACGTCGCGGAGGCGGAGACGGCGTGGCTGTGCCTCAATTGCGGGCACATCCACCGGGGCGCGGAGGCCCCGAAAACCTGTCCGGTATGCAATCACGCGCAGGGGTTCTTTCTGCGTCTGGACGCGGCCCCCTACGGCGGCCCCGGCGTACTGACCGCCTGACGGTCAGGAAATCAACTGGAACAGGAAACCCATGTCGTAGAACTGGTGTTGCGCGAGGGTCTCATTGAACTGCTCCCGGAACTTGTCCTGACTGTGCTCAAAATACCGGGAGAGGAAGGCAATCGTCAGCACACGCTCTTTCAGAGGCATGATTTCCTTTCTCTGGCTGGAAAAAATCGCGGTAAAGATTCGGTAGAACTGGTAGAGCGAGAGAATAAAGACCAGTCTCCGGAACAAGTCACGGTTGGCGCTTTTGTCGAGCAGGGCGTCGTCGAGGTAGAAGTGGAAGAGGAAATACGTCAGCAGGTTTTCCTCTTCCCGCTGGTACTCCTCCCCGTCCAGCATTTTCAGGCATTCGGAAAGCGCGTCCATGTCGGCCTGTGCTGAGAGAATATACTGAATGCTGAACGCGAACATCCGGTAAACGGTCGAGCCGCCTTCGCGTTTCAACATGAGTTCGCACAAGTCCCGGAAGAAGCGGACTTTGCTGGGAAGGTGTCCGGAGAGCTGACTGCGCGTCATGCTCAGGTAGTTCTCGGGGGCGGCGAAAAACGTAAACAGCTTCTCCGCGTCCTCCCACTTTTCGGCGTCGAGCGCGTCCTGAAGGGCGCGGTTGAAGAGGAGTAACGCGCGTTCCCGTTGCGCGATGTTCAGGGAGTGGTTGCGCAAAATCTCGAAATTGACATCAAAGGCCCTTTCCGCGAGGCGGAAGTAGTGCCAGTCGGGCGAAGACACGGGATATTGAAGGCGGGGGTTGCCGTCCTCCACAGTGTGAAATTCGAGCGGTGCCTTTCGGCTGAAAAAAATACGCCCCACTTCCGGACAGGAGATGGTCATGTAGTGCAGAACCCTGTCGCCCGCCGACCGTTCCATACGCGGATAAAACCGGCAGGTGTCGCACATGTGTTCCGGGCCAAGCTCTATGTAGACCCGGCACAGGTTTTCCTCGTTGAGAAACGGGCAACGGCCATCCGGCTTCAGCTTCATCAGGGCGGGTGTCTGTTCCCGGGAAATTTTGGTTCGCAGTTCCTCTCCGAAATCCCCCTCCACAGACTGATAATATTCGTCCGTCACCTTGTCCACGGAAATGGCCCAGCCGCCTCCGCAGCAGGTGTAGGGACATTCGGAGCCGACGCACTGGAATTTATTGATTTCGCCGATTGTAATATGCTTCATGAAAACGCCTCCGGTTCAGGAAGAATCATCTCCGGGCTGATAATAGCACATCCGCGAAATCAGGTCAAGCAAAAATACGCTGACGTATGGCAGCGCAGGCGGCGGCAAAAGCCCTCCCCCGCGCAAACGGGGGAGGGCGAGGTGCCTTATGGCCTGTCGCCGCGGATTAGCTGCTCCAAAGTCTCAAAAAGTCGCTCCGGCTCCACAGGCTTTGAAAGATGGGCATTCATGCCGGCCTGTAAGGAGCGCTGCACGTCTTCGTCGAACGCGTTGGCCGTCATGGCAATGATGGGGACAGTCTTCGCGTCGGGGCGGTTGAGCGCCCGAATCGTTTCGGCTGCCCTCAGGCCGTCCATGACAGGCATTCGTACGTCCATCAGTATCGCGTCGTAGGCGTTCTCCGGGCTCTGCGAGAACAGATTGACGGCCATTTGACCATTTTCCGCGTGGTCGACGTTCATTTCCCGCATTTCCAACAGCTCTATCATGATTTCGGCGTTAATCGGCATATCTTCCGCGAGCAGAATGTGACGCCCCTTCAAATCCGCCTTGCGCACCTCTTCGCGCCCGAGGTTCTTCCGCTGAATCGCCTGGTGAAACTCCCGCACGACCTCCGAGGCGAACAGCGGCTTTGACATGAAGCTGTCCACGCCGGCCTCCATGGCCTCGTCGATGATGTCGTCCCAGTTATAGGCGGTCAGGATAATAATCGTGGACTCGCCGTTATAAAGCGCGCGGATTCTCCGGGTCACGTCCACGCCGTTTTCCTCCGGCATGCGCAAATCGACCAGAATCAAATTGTAGGCGGCCCGCCGGGCGTACGCCACTTCCAGCATGGTGAGGGCTTCGTCTCCGCTTTGGCAGGAATCGGACGCGATTCCCACTTCCTCCAGAACCAGCCGCGCGTGTTCGCGGGCGACGGGGTCGTCGTCGACAATCAGGACGCGCATATCCTGCGGGCGGAGTTCTTTGGCTCCGCGCTCTATCCTGTCGGAAGTCCTCAGCGTGACGGTGACGGTGAACGTCGAACCGACGCCCTTTTCGCTGTCCACCGTGATGTTGCCGTTCATCATCTCCACGATGTTCTTCGTGATGGCCATGCCCAGTCCGGTACTGCCGTATTTATTGGCCTTGTTCTCGTCCTCCTGGGAGAAGGCGTCAAAGATTTTCGGAAGGTAGGCTTTGTCCATGCCGATACCCGTATCTTTTATGACAAAGCGCATGGCGGCGTTCCGCTCGAAACGGGTCTGCGGCTCCACGAGGAACGTCACGGCCCCGCCGGAGGGCGTGAACTTGACGGCGTTGCCCAGGATGTTGATAAGAACCTGTTTGAGCTTCATGTCGTCGCCGATGTAGTAGTCGTCCACATGGCCGGTAATCTGGCAGTCATAGCGCAGTCCCTTGCTCTGGCACTGTCCGTGAATCATGGTGTTAATCTGTTCCAGCATTTCCCGGAACGAAAACTCCTCGTTTTTCAGGGTCATGCGCCCGCTTTCAATGCGGCTCATGTCCAGGATGTCGTTAATCAGCCCCAGCAGGTGCTTCGCGCTCCCGCCGATTTTCTCCAAATGCTCCCTGGTGCGCTCCGTGAGGCCGGGGTCTTTCAACGCGATACTGTCCAGGCCGATGATGGCGTTCATGGGCGTCCTGATTTCGTGGCTCATGGAGGACAGGAAGGACGTTTTCGCGGCGTTGGCCTGTTCCGCCTGCTCCAACGCGTTTTTCAGAGACTCCCGCTGTTCGGCGAGACTGCGTTCCATGTCCTTCTGCTCCGTGATGTCCACAAAGATTCCAATGTAGGTAATCGGGCTTCCGTCGGGGCGGCGCGTGAGCTGTCCCACCGCGTGGAACCAGCGCCAGCCCCGGTTCTTGGTCAGTAGGCGGTACTGCACATCGTAAACCTTCTGCCCGGTATAATCCCGGATGGTGTCGTGATATTCTTGCAGGACACGCTCCTTGTCGTCGGGGTGCAGTAAGTCGGACCACGATTCCAGCCTGTCCGGGAAATCCTCCTGGTTTTGGTAGCCGAGCATTTGACGGAATGTCTCCGTCCACGTCACGCCGGTCATGACGCCGTTTTCGTCGAAGTCCATGAACCACGGCCCGGAATGGAGCATTCCGTGCAGAATACGCATGGTATCGTTCTGGCGCTCCTGCTCCAGAAGCTGATTCTGTAGCTCCAGGCGCGTTTCCAACTCCTGCCGCTTTACGCGGTTCTCCGCCTCTATGGTTTCCCGCTCCATCGTAAGGGCGGCCTCTTTGCGGCTCTGGTGGACGATAACGGAGAACACCGCGAGCAGGGCCGCGATAGTGAGCATTGTCTGCGCGAGACTGCGCGCGACAATGCCGTCGGAAATCGGCTGAATCCGGTCGCTTATCACGCTTTCCCGAATCAAGTAGGTGAGCATCCAGTTGGTGTTCGCCACGGGGATGTAATACATGTTTTCGGCGGCTCCGTGATAGGTAAAGCGAATCATGCCCTCCCGGCTGTTCCGGAAATCGTCCTCAATCTGCGCGAGGGAACCGCGTTTCGTAAATTCGGCCTCTTGCAGGGAAGTCAGAAGGTTGCTGCCGTCGGACAGGCCGCCGAGTACCACGCCTGTCAGCGGAATCCCGTTTTCGTAGTAGAGATTGCAGAATGTGGCGTTGTTGGCGTTCGTCTGAATCGACACGCCCTCCAGCAGGCGGTTCATGCCGATTTCCATGAAGGACGCCACAAGCGTCTGACCCTGAAAGGGAATCCGGTCAATCGGAATGGCGATGACGACCTTTTTGCTGTCGCTTTCCAGATTCTTTATGGAAATCTCCGGTTCGCGGATAGCGTTATAGTCAAAATGGTATTCGCCGATTGTGTTTTCCGTCCCCAGAGAGGTATAAACCAGGCCGTCCGCGTCCACGAAGGCGAATTTTTCCAGATTGTACAGCCTCTTCATGCGCGCCTGCCAGGCCCGCAGACTTTCCGCGTCGGACAAGGCCTCCCCGTCCAGCAGTGCAATCGCCGCGCGCATGTTGGAGATATTGTCGCTCAGATTGGAGGACACAACCTGTTCCCGGCGTCCGGCCAGCTCCTGCAGGTAGAAGTCGCTGACCATACGAACCGCTTCCTCCGTAGCGCGGCGGGCGCTCTGTCCCATCAGAAGGGTCGTCAGAACAAGCGCCGCGGCGATGACAACGCCGCCGACAATGACGGTCAAAAAAAGTTTCGCGCTCCGCCCGGAAAGATTTTCCGTGTCCATCACAGATTCGCCTCCTCAAAATGCGCCACTGATACCGAAGCGTTTTCCTACTAAACCAGTTTGCATTATACCATAAGCGGCCCGAAAGTCAAGGAGGTATGCGTAAAGAGATTCTTACAAGGCACCCGCTGGCCCTGCTGTCATCCCTCCCGTTCAAACGGGGAACTTCCGACGGAAAATCGAAAAAGCCCGGCTTTCAGCCTCCCCGCCGTACGCGCAACGACGGAGGGGCCAATACGCAAAATGATGGTACTGCCCGTTTTTCACAGGCAGTACCATTCCATGCTATGCAGTCCCGCGCAACTCCGGTAAAATTCTGGTATTAGCCCGTTCAGGATATCCAAAATCACACGGAGAAGCGACATCATCAATCGTCATCAAATCGGTTGGCTATCGTCCAGCCCAGCGCCTCCGTTATACTGGCGGCTGTGCCTGCGTTGATGGCGTTTCCCAAGCCCGGAATCCATCCCACCAGAAATTGCGAAACACCTCTTCCGACAGTAGAAGCTGTCGCCGTTCCGAGAAGAGCGGTCGCGGCGTTTTCTGTCAACTCCCTGCCGAATACCTTTCCCAAAGAAACTATCATGGCAACTTGAATCGGTATAATTGCGGCGTTATCGGCTCCCGGAATCTGCGCCAATCCTGCGGCGGCTCCGGCAGCCGCTACGCTTGCGCTATGAATGATTGTCTCGCATTTCTTCCGTTGACTGGATGTCATTTTTCGGTCTCCTTTCTTTTGCAGGCCACGCATGAAGCGACGTAGCCCCGCGCTATTCCATCATTTGCCACGTTCTCTAATGTAATCATTGTAACTCTTGTAATCGTATTCTGTCAAGGAGAAAAAGGTTACAATTCAGTTACAATGTAATCAAAGGAAGTGTACGGTATGAAGGAGAAGGCGAAAAAAACCGCTGTCATGACGATTCGCATGACGGCGGAAACAAAAAACGCGATTGACCGCGAAGCAGAACGGCGAGAATGGACGCCTTCCAAAATGGCGGAAAAAATTCTCTCAGCGTGGGCACAGGAGCAGGAAAAAATCGAAACCTCCGCCGATAAGGATATCAACGTAGGTTTTTATCATAACGAAATCAATACGGTCAACATCACATAAGAAACAGGCGGCGCGTCCGGGTTTATCCAAATCGCGCCGCCCAATCCGGCAATCTGCCCCTTTCCGCCCGTCTGGAAATCCCCGTTTCTCCGCCAGACGCGTGAACTGAACCACGAAAGAAAGCGGCCCCCTTGTCGAAATGTGATTCTCGGCCTGGAACGCCTTCAGTCTCTCCTCCGGACTAGCCGTAAAACGCCTCCGCAATCTTAGACAAAAACCGCTCTCCCAAAAAGCGCGTGACGGGTACCGCCACCGCGTCGCCCATGGCCCGGTAGCCGTCGTTGTCACTGCCGGGGAGCCGGAACGAATCCGGCGCGCCCATCAGCCGCGCGGCCTCCCGGACAGTCAAAAGCCGGGCGTGAACGTCCCCGTCCCGCTGGACGACCAGATACTGCTTACTGCTCCCGCCTTCGGGCCACCAGGCCACTGCGCGGCGCGTAAATGCCGCCCATGGAGCCGGCGAGGGATAAGTCCTGACAGGGGAAGCTAGCCCACGACAAATGGGCGGGCGGCAAGTCCTGTCCGCTGATGTTCTTAATATCGGCGAGCTGGAAGTGTCCGGAAGGGAGATTGGCGGAATATACGGCGGCCTTCTGCGCGCTGATGTCGTTGGCCCATACGGGCCTGAACATTCCCTTCAGTCCGTAGGACACGAGGCCGCTCCCGGCGAAAAACTCGTGCATAGCCCACGGGGCGGACGACAAATCCACAATCTCACCGTTTTGCATATTCTAACCTCACGGAAATTCACCGGATTTCGTAACTTTCTGCATTTAAGCGGCGCTGTCCGGAGATTCCCCAGACAACGCCGCCTGTTTTGTTGTGTCAGGCCTGTACGCTCCCGGAATCCGCCAGCGCCTCCGCGTTGCGCTCCCGGCGCTCGTCGATAGCCTCTTTCAAAATCATGTCCTTGACTTTCATCAGGCGCGTCGTGGTGGCGCGGTCATTCTCGTCGAGCTTCATGGTGATATAGCGAATGCTCTCCTGCGTGTTGGGAATCATGACGTATTCCAGCGCGTTGACGCGGCGGCGGGTCTTTTCGATTTCTTCCGCCATTAACTGCGCGGCCTTCTCAATCTGCGCCAGCTTCAACATCTTCCGGAATACCTTCCCGAGCGCGTCTACGGCGTCGTCGAGTTCGCCGGAGGTGTCCGCGAAACCGTACGGGTAGATGTCGGCGTCCGACTTCGTTTTCGTCTCAAAGTGGTACACCGGGACATTCACCGACATGATATTCTGCGTGCTCATGGTCAGTTCGACGCTCTGCTTGGGGTACATGAGGGCCTGCTGGATTGCCTGCGCGCTCATCAGGGCCGACGCCACGGTGAAAGAAGCGTGTACGGCCATCAAATCCTGTTCGACTTCGGCGCGCAGGGCCCGCACTTCCCGCACGGTGTCGAGAAACTGCTTCATGAGTTCGTCCCGCTTGTCCTTGAGTAACTTGTGTCCGCGCTGCGCGGTACGGAGTTTCCCCTTCAGGCGGGTGAGTTCCATTCTGGTAGGGCTTACCGTGACATTCGGCATGGTTTCCCCCTCCTCAGTCCTTCTTGGGCCAGTAGCGCTCAATCAGTTCGGGCTTGACGCGCTTGAGTTCGGACTTGGGAAGAATGCTCAACAGCTCCCAGCCGAGATTCAGCGTCTCCTCAATGGAACGGTTTTCCTCGTAGCCCTGGTTCACGTAGCGGCGCTCGAACTCGTCCGCGAATTTGGCGTAGAGCAAATCGGTCGGCGTCAGCGCGGCCTCGCCCAGAATGCTCATAAGTTCCTTGTTGTCCTTGCCGGTGGAGTAGGCGGCAAAGAGCTGGTTCATGGTGCCGGCGTGGTCTTCGCGGGTCTTGCCCTTGCCGACGCCCTTGTCTTTCAGACGCGACAAACTAGGCAACACGTCCACCGGGGGATGAATCCCCTGACGGTACAGCGCGCGGGAAAGGATAATCTGTCCCTCGGTGATGTATCCGGTCAGGTCGGGGATGGGGTGCGTTTTGTCGTCCTCGGGCATGGTGAGCACGGGAATCATGGTGATGGAGCCGGGATTGCCTAAACGGCGTCCGGCGCGCTCGTAGAGGGTGGCGAGGTCGGTATAGAGGTAGCCGGGGAAGCCGCGACGGCCCGGTACTTCCTTCTTGGCGGCGGAGACTTCGCGCAGGGCCTCGGCGTAGTTCGTGATATCGGTCATGATGACGAGGACGTGCATTTTCTTCTCGAACGCCAGGTACTCGGCGGCAGTCAGGGCCATACGCGGCGTGGAAATACGCTCGACGGCGGGGTCGTTGGCCAGATTGGAAAACAGCACCGTTCTGTCAATGGCGCCCGTGCGGCGGAACTCGCTCACGAAAAATTCGGATTCCTCGAACGTGATACCGATGGCCGCGAATACGACGGCGAAATTGGAGCCCTCGTCGCCCAATACTTTCGCCTGCCGGGCAATCTGCGCGGCGAGGTTGGCGTGCGGGAGGCCGGAGCCGGAGAAAATGGGCAATTTCTGTCCGCGGACGAGCGTATTCAGGCCGTCGATGGTCGAGACGCCCGTCTGAATAAACTCGTTGGGGTAGTCGCGGGCGGCGGGGTTCATGGGCAGGCCGTTGATGTCGCGGTACTCCTCCGGGAGGATGTCGGGGCCGCCGTCGATGGGCTGGCCCATGCCGTTGAAGACGCGCCCGAGCATGTCGCCCGATACGCCCAGTTCCAGCGGGTGGCCCAGGAAGCGCACTTTCGCGTTGGCGAGGTTGATTCCGGCGGCGCTCTCGAAGAGCTGTACGACGGCGGTGTCGCCGTTGACTTCCAGCACCTTCCCGCGCCGGATGGAGCCGTCATGCAGTTCGACTTCTACCAGTTCGTCATACGTGACGTTCTCGACCATGCGGACCATCATCAGGGGGCTGACGACTTCCTCTACAGTTTTATATTCCCGAATCACGCGTTGTCACCTCCCTGCGCGGCGATTTCGTCGATTTGCTGTGCCATATCGGCCCGCATTTGGGCGTAGGCCTCCTTGTACTGGTCGGCGGGTACGCTCTTGGCGCGCCCGATGGTCTCGCGTACCGGAATGGCGAACAGCTTCATCACGTTCGCGCCCTTGGCAATCGCGGCGCGGCAGAGCTTGTCGTATTCCAGAACCATGGCTAATAACTGCTCCTGCCTGTCGTAGCTGGAGTAGCCGTCGATGTCCGTGAAGGCGTTCTGCTGTAAGAAGTCCTCGCGCACCATGCGGGCGGTTTCAAGCGTCAACTGGTCGTTGGGCGACAGCGAATCCTTGCCGACCAACTGCACGATTTCATTCAAGCTCGCCTCGTTCTGCAAGATACTCATCGCCTTGGCGCGGTTCTGCATGAACGCCTCGCCGAAATTCTCGTCGAACCACGGTTTCAGGGAATCCAGATAGAGAGAGTAGGAGTTGAGCCAGTTAATGGCGGGGAAGTGGCGGCGGTACGCAAGGGAGGAATCGAGCGCCCAGAAGACTTTGACGATACGCATAGTAGCCTGTGAGACGGGTTCCGAGAGGTCGCCGCCCGGGGGCGACACCGCGCCGACCGCCGTCAGACTGCCGCGCCGCTCGTCGGAGCCGAGACACTCCACGCTCCCGGCGCGCTCGTAGAACTGCGCCAGACGCGACGCCAGATAGGCCGGGTAGCCTTCCTCGCCGGGCATTTCCTCCAGACGGCCCGACATTTCGCGCAAAGCCTCGGCCCAGCGGGACGTGGAATCGGCGATTACCGCCACGTCATAGCCCATGTCGCGGAAATACTCGGCAATCGTGATTCCGGTGTACACGGAGGCCTCGCGGGCCGCGACGGGCATGTCGGAGGTATTCGCAATCAGGACAGTACGTTTCATCAGGCTTTCGCCGGTGCGGGGGTCTTTGAGTTCCGGGAACTCGCGGAGCACGTCGGTCATTTCGTTCCCGCGCTCGCCGCAGCCGATGTAAATCACGATGTCCACGTCAGACCACTTCGCGAGCTGGTGCTGTACGACGGTCTTGCCGGAGCCGAATGGGCCCGGTACCGCCGCCGTGCCGCCCTTGGCAATCGGGAACAGGGTGTCGATGATACGCTGTCCGGAGCAGAGCGGGCGCTTCGGCGGGTACTTGGTCGTGTAGGGACGCCCCACGCGCACGGGCCATTTCTGCGTCATGGTCAGCGGGATTTCGTCGCCGTCGTCCTTTTTGAGCACGGCTACCGTCTCCGTGACGTTGAAGGAGCCACTTTGGATACTCTTGATGGTGCCTTTGAGGTTCGGCGGAACCATGATTTTGTGCAGTACGACGGGCGTCTCCTGTACGGTGCCGATAACGTCGCCGCCGATGACCTTTGTACCGGGCTTGACGACTGCTTTAAAGTCCCACTTCTTCTCGCGGTCGACGGCGGGGACTTCGACGCCTCTGGTGATACACGCGCCGACTTTCTCGACAATGCGCTCTAACGGGCGCTGGATTCCGTCGTAAATGCCCTCAATCATGCCGGGGGCGAGTTCTACGCTCATGGGCGCGCCCGTCGTGACGACTTCCGCCCCGGGGCCGAGGCCGGAAGTCTCCTCGTAGACCTGAATGGAGGCGGTGTCGCCCTTCATGGTCAGGATTTCGCCAATCAGGCGCTGGGGGCCGACGCGCACCACGTCGGACATATTCGCGTCAGCGAGACCCGTCGCGACGACCAGCGGCCCGGATACTTTTACAACTTTACCGCTCAATATGAAAAACCTTCTTTCAATACGTCGGGGATTAGAGGATATCCGCGCCGACCGCGCGTTCGATAGCCCGCTGAATGTTCTCCTTGCCGATGCCCAGAGAACCCTCACGACCCGGAATCAGGATGATTGCGGGGCGGAGTTCGTCCTTGTAGCGGGAGATGACATCGGGCAGAGCCACCGCCAGACGTTCCGTCAGGTAAATCACGGCGCAGTCGGACTTGGCGAGGTCGCGGATTTTCTCCCGCGCCTCCTCCGGGGACGTGACGGGATAGGTATCCAGTCCGAGGGCCTGGAAGCCCATGACAGATTCCCAGTCGCCGATAACGGCGATACGCCATACAGCCGCCATAAAATCCCCTCCTTACACGTACCCGGCGCGGAGCCGGGAGCGAATGACATCGGCGGACAGTCCGGCGGCGCGGCCCAACAGCAGAATCCGCAGGTTCGTGTACTCCGTCTCTTTCGCCGCGAGATACGCCACTAACGGCGCGTCGCCGAAGGGCACGAACCGCGCCCCCGACAGGTAGTCCATCACCGCGTCGTCGCAGAGTTTCTCGAACGCTGTCAGGCTTGCGCCCTTGACGGCGTCCGCGCCCGCTTCGGCGGCGGAGACCAGCGGCGTCGGGGCGTAGAGTTCGACGAGGTTTCCGCCGTTGGCGACGGCTAAAATACTGTCGGCGTCGGTTTCGCCGCCGTCGATGAGTACGCCCTTGAGGAAGTCGGCGTTGCGGCCCATGCGGAGCGTACGAACCAGCGCGCGGAGGTTCTCCGCGTCAACCATGATTTTCACGTAGCCTTGCAGGAAGGCGCTCCCGGTTTCGTCGGCGATATCCTGTAAGTCGGCGTACATCCGGCGGTCGAGCGCGATGTCGCTTAACTGCGGGTCGCGGGTGGTCTCCAGGATTTCCCGGGCCTCCGCAATGGCGGGGCCGAGTTGTCCGGGAAGGTTGTCGGGGTCGGCCTCCGCGAGTTCCTCCGCCGACACGCGCCCCAAGTCGCTGAACATCGAACCGGGATTCGTGCCGAGGGCCGCCGCCTTGACGACGGCTTTGGCGTTGTGGTAGTCGTAGCGAACGCGGAAGAAGTCGAGGTAGCGCGTATCGGGCGCGCCGTCGGCGAGGTCGCGGAAGGCCTCCGCGCGCACGGCGCACAGCGCCGCGTCCAATGCCTCCGGGCGGTTTGCGTCGAGGTCGCCGTAGCCGCTCTCTTGCAGGAGTTTGGCGGCGTCCTCGTCGGTACGGGCCTCTAAAAGCTGTTCCATACGCTCACGGCTCAGGAGCCCGTTTTCCATGGCCCGAATGCGGGTCGAAATCGCCAGATAGTCGGTGTCTTTGATACCTTTGGCCATACGCTACCCCCTCACGAGGCCGACGCCTTGCGCAGTTCGGTTTTCTCAGGGAACAGCGTCCTGACGACGACCCCCGCCGTTTCGGCCCGTTGCAGGCGTACCAGCGTCTCAAACGTGCAGTTGACTTCCACGTTGCGCCCCTTGAGGATGAAGCCGCCGGAGATGTCCGCCGTGCTGTCGGAGAGCGTAATCGCCTTGCCGTACTTCCTGTTGGCGGCGTCGACGGCCTTCTGCCCGACGCGCGCGCGGTCTTTCCTGGAGAATACGGCCTCCTCCTTGCCGCCTGCGGACGCCTCCGCCATGAGTTTCGCGAGTACGTCGATGTAGACGTGTTCGGGCATGTCGTGGAGCAGTTCGAGGGCGCGCGCGTAGGCGGCCTCGACCATTTCCTGACGCGCCGCCAGCGTGACTTTGCGCGCCTCCATGTGCGCCATGCTCACGAGACGCTCTTCGCGTTCGGCGGCGGCCTTCTCGTTGCGCTCGGAAAGCGTCGTACGTTCGCCGTCGGCCTGCGCGCGGAAGCGCTCCGTAATCGCGGCGGCCTCGTCGCGGCCCTTGCGCAGAATGTCGTTGACCTGCTCCTGCGCGTCGAGCGCGATTCGCTGTGTAATGCGTTCAATTCCGTTCATTGTCTGAACCCCCTTTCCGTGGGGTCAGGCGCTGATATTGATAATCATCAGCATGGAGGCCAGCAGGGACAGAATCGCGTAAAACTCGACGGTGATGCAAAGTACCATGCCTTTCGACCAGTCGTCGGGCTTCTTGGCGAGGATGTTAATGGAACCGGCGGCGACGCGGCCCTGCGCGATAGCGGAGAAGAGTCCGCCGAGGGCCATGGGGAGGCAGGCGGCGAAATACTGCATGCCCTGCGCGACCGTGAACTCGGGGAGGGTGCCGGAGAGAAGGCCCATGCGGAAAATCGCGAAGAACCACACGACCAGGCCGTAGAGGCCCTGCGTGCCCGGGATGACCTGGAGAATCATGACCTTGCCGAACTTGGACGGGTCCTGACACAGAAGGCCCGTACCGGCCTCGCCGGCGATTCCGGTACCTTTCGCGGAGCCGATACCGGAGAGCACCGCCGCCAGTCCGGCACCCAGAAGCGCGAGGGCAAGGCCGCCAATCGGGCCGAGGAAGGTTCCGCTCTGCGCTTGAAGTTCGACCTGCTGAATCAGGCTCAAATCCATATCCATAGTGTTTTTCCTCCTGAAAAGTATTGATAATGTCCGTGGTTGTTGGAACTTACGAGGGCTGAACGTCCACGAATTTCGTATTGATAGCGAGCGGGCGGAAAGGCTGTCCGCCGTCCTCGTAGAACTTGCCGAAGTATTCCAGACATTGCAGACGCAAGTCGTGGACGTAGCACCCCAGCAGATTGAGGGCGAAGTTGAGCGTATTGCCCGCGAGGGAGATAATCAGGAAAACGACGATGTTGCCGGGAATCGCGCCGAGGGTGTTGAACACCTGCGCGATGACGCTTCCGGCGAGCATGAGGGCCATAAGACGGGAGTAGGAGAGGATGTCGCCGAAATACCCGGTGACGTGGCTGTAGATGGAGCCGAAAATGCCCGTGACTTTGCCCATGCCCTCCCCGGTGACAATCGGCCCGGCGATAACCATGATTCCGCCGCAAATCAGCGGTACGGGCGTAATGCCCGCAATCATGAGGCCCAGTCCGGCGAAGACAATCCACCACGTCAGTTCTTCCCACACGGCGTCCATGACCTGTCCCTTTTTGATTTTCTGTACGAAGCTGATGGCCATGCCCGTGACAATCTGGACGAAGCCCAGACACATTGCCCCGACTAATATCATGAGCGTATCGTCGAGGGGGGTAAAGAGCGCGGGGAGGGTGAAGTCGCCGCCGGTGGTGAGTTTGACGGCTTGCGTGAGGAAGTCGCCGAAGAACCCGCCCGTAATCGCGCCCATGATGAACGTACTGAACCCGCAGAGCGTAAGCAGACCGAAGAGGTGTCCGGCGGTGCCCTTGGGCTTATACTTGCGCGTGATGAACAGTCCCGCCAGAATCATGAGCAGTCCGTAGCCCATATCCGCCATCATGATTCCGTAGAACAGAATGAAGAACGGGGCCATGAGCGGGTTGGGGTCTACGTTGTGGTAGTCGGGCAGGGAATACATCTCCGTGACCATGCTCAGGGGGCGCGTGAACCAGTTATTTTTCAGCGCCACGGGCGGCTTGTCGTCGGGGCCGGGTTCCTCCTCGTCCCAGGCGCAACCGTTCTGGTCGAGGAAGCTCCGCACGGGCTGCATATTCTCCTCGGGTGCCCAGCCTTCAAAGAAAATTACGGTGCCGTCCGTCAGGAGGCGTCCGGCGTTCTCCTCGCGGAGTAACTCGGCGTTCAGGCGGTCGGCGTAGAGGCGCAACGGGTCGCGGCTTTCGCCGCACTGCGACAACGCCGTAATCGTCCTGTCCTGCTGGGACTGATTCTCGGAGAGAAGCCCGTCGAGTTCGGCGATATTGTCGGCGGCGGTTCCGGTCAGGCCCGGGAACGCCGTCGCGCTGAAGTTGTAGGGCCGTAGCAGATTCTGCACGTTCTCCTCGTCGGCGCGGTGGAACATCAGCAGGGCGCAGGTCTGCTCCCGCCCCGCGCTGACCTCGTACACCTCCGCCAACGCGTCGCCTAACGCCGTCCGCACTTCTCCCAAGTCCGTACCGCCCGGACAGGTCTCCAGCCGGAATACGACGTGCTCCGTGCCTTCGTCCTCCAGGGGCATGTCCAGAGACTGCCACGGAATCAGAGAGGCCTTGCGCGCGTTGAGACGGTTCTGCTCGTTGCGCAGGCGGGAGAGCGTCCGCAACAGGTCATTGATTTTCGCGCTGGCCTCGTGGGCGGCCTCCACGGTCTTGGAACTGAGGAACTCGTGTTCCGGGACGCTCTTCCGCAGTACGAACAGGCCTTCCTTGGTCGGGCAATACTGCTTCAAGGCGTCAAGGGCGGTCTGCACGTCCGTCAATTCGCCCTTATTCCGCGTCAGGTCGGCGTCGCCGCGCCGGAGTAAAGCCGCCCATTCCGGGTCGGACAGCCGCCCGTCCGGCTCGCTGATTTCCACACAGCCCAAATGTAAGAGGCCCTTCAGGAGTTCCTCTTTCTGCGCGGACATCGCCATCACGCGGAGCCGCTTCATTTTGGTAATCATTCAGCGTCCCACGACCTTTCTGACAATGTAATCCGCCGCTTCGTTGAGGTGCGTCTTCGCGTTCTTACGGAGCCTGTCGCCCTCGGCGCGCGCGTCGCGGTCGATTTGCGCGGCCTTCTCCGCGGCGCGCGCCTCCGCCTGACGCATGAGCTTTCTCTGTTCCTCCGCCGCGCCCGCCCGGACTTCCTTTATTAAGGCTTCCCCGTTCTTCTGGGCGTCGGCGAGGAGCTGACGCGCCTCCGCGTGGGCTTCCGCAATCCGTTTTTGTCCTTCCTGTTCCGCGTCCGCCACTTTCTGGATTGCTTCCAAAGACATCTTTTATCACCTTCTCTCCGGATTGTCCTTCCGGTGTTGACGTTGCGCCGCCCGTTTCCAGCGTTTTCCATGCCGGGTGTCGAAAACGGACAGTCTAATATATTATAGAGGAAAACCGCCCCGCAAGCAAGGAAATTCTGGTTGACGCCCGGATTTTCGTTTATCTGCACAATTCCGGCGACGTTTTTCCGCCGTTTCCACAATATTTGTTTACTTGCGTTGCCAGCGCGGACAGTTGTCCAAATCTTTTCGCGCCGTTTCTTAAATTTTCGCGCGCCCCGCCGATATAATAGTATAAGAGAACTTTCACGGGGAGGAGAGCGGCCATGAAAATCGCAGACAGCAACATTTTCATGACTTCCAGTCATGCGTATGAAAGCCACGTTTCCGGAGAGAAGACGACCTTAGAGGTCAGAACCGACGGAAAGGCCATGAAGCAATTCGCGGCGGTCTACGACGGCTCCGGGACTTCCGCAACAGAGGCACCGAAAGTGACGGAGAAGCGCGCCAGCGTAGTACAGATGGACATCGGCGCGGCGAATACGTCTCCGGCGGGCGGGTTCGACATCGAGGAGGATTTCCGGAGAGTGAAACAGCGCATTTTGGAAACCATGCTGGAAATCCTGAACGGCAGGCCCGGGAAAAAATTCGACCCGGTAGAAATCGGCGAACTGCGCAAGGGCGGCGTACTCGACTTGCGGGGGGCCGTCTCGAAAGCGGCGGGCATGCGCGCGCAGATATTCGGGGCCGTACAGGGGACATTGACCGTCGGCACCACGTCGGGCGGGACGCTCTGGCAACGAATCGAGGCCGAGAGCGCCACGCGTTCGGAGGCCGAGCGCACGACGTTTCAAACACAGGGCTACGCCGTCACGGAGGACGGGCGCAGTTTTCAGATTGACGTTGCCCTGAATATGTCGCGTTCCTTCACGGAAAGCTACGAATCCTTCCGCACCGAGCAATTCGTCATGACCGACCCGCTGATTATCAACCTCGACAGCGATATGACCTCTGTCGGCGACAGAACCTTTGCGTTCGATTTGGACAGCGACGGAGAAAAGGAGACGATTTCCTTCGCGGGAGAGGGGAGCGGATTCCTGGCCCTTGACCGCGACGGAAACGGCGTCATTGACGACGGGAGCGAGCTGTTCGGGACGCAGTCCGGCGACGGCTTCGCGGATTTGGCGGCCTACGACCGCGACGGAAACCACTGGATTGACGAGAACGACGACATTTACTCCGAGCTCCGCGTGTGGACGAAAGAGGCGCAGGGGAATGACAAGCTGATGGGGCTGAAAGAGGCGAATGTCGGCGCGATTTACCTCGGGAGCGCGGACACGGAATTTTCGCTGAAGGACGCGGAAAACGAGACAAACGGCGTCATTCGCAAGACAGGCGTGTATTTGAAGGAGACGGGCGGGGCCGGGACGCTCAGTCATGTGGACTTACGCTGTTAATCGCGGGCGGGCATTCCGTGAAATGGAACGCCCGCGCTTTTTTTGTTATACGTCCGCGGTTCTGTGGCAACGGAACGCCTTATACGTCCACGGTCGCGCCGGTGTCGAGGAAGTAGAGCGCGCGGCGGACTACCGGGCGTTCCAGTACACGCTCCAAGGCGTCGCTGTAGGCGCGCAACTGCGGGCGGTACGCCTCCACGCGTTCCGACAGCCGCGCCGCGTCGTGTACGCGGTCGGTCTTGAAGTCGACAACCGTGATTCCGGCGTCGGTCTCGAAACAGCAGTCGACGACGCCCTGTAACAGGACGGTATCCCCGGCGCGGGCGCGGGCGTCGTAGGCGGCGGCGTCCGTCAGGAGCGTGAAGCGGTACTCGCGGCGCACAGTCCGCGCGGCGCGGATTTCCTCCGCCAGCGCCGACGACAGGAAACGGTCAATGTCGCGGTACCGGATGGCGTCGGCCTGTTCGGGCGTCAGCAGGCGCTTTTCGACGAGGGCCGCCGCCTGTACGGACGCCTCCGGGCCGGAAAAATCCAGATGTTGCAACAGTAAGTGGGTAGCCGTGCCGCGTTCGGCGGGCGTGAGGCCGTGCGCCTCCCAGCGGAAACGCGGTTGCGACAGCGGACGTAGTGCGGGACGGTGGGCGGCGTTCTCGGCGATTTCCTCGTCGACGGGCCGCCCCTTTAACTGCGTCGCGGTGAGTTTGGCGGGGAGTACGGTTTCCGTACGGTAGGGGTACTCCCACGACAACAACGCTTTATCGAACTCCACGGACGCCGCCCCGCTTACACGGACAGTCCGCGCGGCGTCGGGGGCGTCGCGGAAGTCCTCGGCGTCGTGTACGGACACCGCCCACGGCGAATCCGCGCCCGCCCACAGGGAATCCGGCTCCGTCCCGGCGGCGTCGCGGAGTGCGGACGCCTCCGGGCGCGTCAACAGCGACAGCAACAGCCAGTCGCCGAACGACTTCCCCGCCGCGACGCTCTCCGGCAATACCGGACAGCCCGTTATTGAGGCCAAAGTCTGTAGCTTTTTCTCCGCGCCGTAAACGGTATCGACCAGAATCAGCTTTTCTTTCGGGCGCGTCATGGCGACATACAAGATTCTCTGCTCCTCCGCCAGATTTTCCCGGCGCAAGCGTTCCTGTACGGCGACGCGCGCGAGCGTCGGGTAGCGGATACGCCGGCGCAAGTCGACGTACTGCGGCCCGAGGCCGAGTTCCGGGTGTACGAGTACGGGGGCCTTGAAGTCCTGCCGCGAAAACTCGTGGTCTAAGTCGGCCAGTACCACGACGGGAAATTCAAGCCCCTTCGACTTGTGGATGCTCATCAGCCGGACGCCGCTGTGACTGCCGCTCTGTCCCTGCGGCATGCGGTCGGCGTCGATAAGCCGCCGCGTCTGCGTGACGAACGCGAACAGTCCCCGGTAGCCGTTCTGCTCAAAGCGTTCGGCGTGGCGTCCGAACGCGAGCAGATTTTCGCGGCGTTCCTCCCCGGCGTCCATCGCCCCGAACAGCCCCAGCAGGTTCAGCCGCCCGCACAGGTAGCAGTAGAACTCGTAGACGCCCATATCGGGCGCGGCGCGGCGCAACTCCGACAGCGTGTCGAGAAACGCGATACAGTCGGGGTCGGGACTGCCCGGGGTTTCTTGCGCGTCGGGCAGTCGCGGAGATTCTACCGTGTCGGAGTGTTCCGTAGATTCCAGCGTGTCGGACAGTCGCGGAGAGTTTGCCGTGTCGGAAGGGTTCGGAGATTCTATGGTGTCGGGCAGTCCGGCGGCGGCGCGGAGGGCGTCGTAGAAATCGCCCCGCGTGTGCCGCGCGCGGATTTCGGCAAGGCGGTCGGGCGTGAACGCGAACACCGGAGAACGCAAGACGGCGATGAGCGGCACGTCCTGACGCGGATTGTCGATAATCTGCAACAGCGCGAACGCCGTCGAGACTTCCATGGTATCGAAGAAGCCGCCGCTCTCGTCGAAGGAGCACGGGATGTTCCGTTCCGACAGCGCCTCGAAAAACGCGGCAGTCCGGGAGCGCGGGGAGCGCATGAGAATGACGATATCCTCGGGGCGGCAGGGGCGGAAAGCGCCGTCGGCGTCGGTGACGGGAAAGCCGCCGTCGAGCAGTTCCCGGATACGCCCCGCCACGAAACGCGCTTCCGCAGTCACGCGCCGCACGGGCGGGTTTTCGGGGTCGTCGGCGGCGGAACGGCGGCGCGCCGTTATCAGGTGAAATTCCGTGGCGCAGTCGCCGCGCGGCGGGTAGTATTCCGCGCCGAAGTGCAACGCCTCTTCTGTCCCGTAGGACATCTCCCCCATTTCCGGCGAGAGAATGTTCGTAAAGACGAAGTTGGCGGCGTCGAGAATCTCCCGCCGGGAGCGGAAGTTCCGCGACAACAGAATTTTGCGTTCCTGACCGTCGCGGGCCTGTTCGTAAGGCTGGAACTGCCCGTACTTGCGAAGGAAAATCGTCGGGTCGGCGAGGCGGAACCGGTAGATACTCTGTTTCACGTCCCCGACTACGAACAGGTTCTTCTCCTCCCGCGACACCGCCCGGAATATCGCGTTCTGTACCTCGTTGGTGTCCTGATACTCGTCGACTAAAATTTCCACGTAGCGCGCGGAAATCTGGCGTCCGGTTTCGGTGGGCGTGCCGTCCCCGGACAGCAGAAGTTGTAACGACAAATGCTCCTGGTCGGCGAAGTCGGCGGCGTTGATACGGAGTTTTTCGGCGCGGTAGGCCTCCGAAAAGTCGGAGACCAGTCCCAGCAGGGCCAGCATGACGGGGGCGATTGCGCGCAAATCCTCCATAGCGTCCGCGCCGCTGACGGCGACGGTCTTTTGCAAGCGTTTCAGCCCGTCCCTGCACGTATCCCAGACGCGCTTCAGCGACAGCACAAGCGGGTCATTCGCGCGGCCCCGAGGGGCCAGTACGCGCGGGAATGTCACTTGCGCGGCGAGCGCCCCGGCGTCGTCCCATGATTCCGCCCGCGACAGCGCGTCCATACCGCCCGCCGCCGTCAGGAATTTCTCGCCGTAGCCCTTTTTGAGTTTGGGGTCGTCCGCCGTACGGGCGGCGTAGTCGCGGAGAAGCGCTTCCCAGTACGCGCCGCGCCGCCGCACGGTGTCGCGCAGTTCCGACGCGTAGACTGTCGCGCCGAAGTCCGCGCCCCCGCGCGACAATTTCTCCCACGCCTCCCGACTGCGCGCAAGCCACTGTAAAGGCCACGCGTGGCTTTGGAGTTTCTCGTAGACTTCCAGCGCCAGCGCCGCGAGCGCCCTGTCGTCACGCCCCGCGCCCATCGCGTCGGCCAACAGCGCCCCGCCCGCCGACAGGTTTTCGTAGAACGCCTCCAGCGTCCGGCGGAGTACGCGTTCGCGCAACAGCGCCGCCTCCGGCTCGTCGAGTACCCGGAAATCGGGCGTCAGGGCGTGGCGGTCGCCCTCCCGCGCGAGTAGGTGCGTATTCTCCCGCAACAGCCCCGTACAGAAGGAATCGACCGTCTTGATGTCGGCCTGATAGACGCGCAACATCTGCCGCCGCAAGTGTTCGTTGCCGGGGTTCTCCCCGACGCGCTTACTTAATTCCCCGGCGATTTTGCCGCGCAATTCCGCCGCCGCCGCTTTCGTGTACGTGATAATCAGGAACTCGTCGAGGTTGCGGTGCTCCTGTTCGACGTAGCGGAACAGCCGCTCTACCAATACTTTCGTTTTGCCGGAACCCGCCGCCGCCGAGACTAACAACTGTCCGCCCCGGTTTTCGACCGCCGCCGACTGTTCCGGTGTCAGCGTTACACTCATTGCGATTCCTCCCTGTCGAGCAGTTCCCAGAACTCCTCCGGCTTGACTTTGCGCACATAACGCAGTCTGTCGCGGTCGCGCCCGTCCTGAAAGTGACACGCCCCCGCCCAGTCGCAGTATTTGCACGGCGTGTCCTCCGACGAGTGACAGCACGGGTCGGCGTCGATATTCCCGGCGCGTACTTCCTCCGCAATCTTGCGCACGAGGCGTTCGACGTACTTGCCCAGCTTGCCCAGTTGGGCGGCGGACGCCAAATCGCCCGTGATTCCGCCGTCCTTGCCCACGCGCATGGGCAGGAAGCGCGGCTCCGACAGCGATTCGTGCTCCATGGCCTGTAACGCTTCCGGCTCCGACAGGATTAAACCGGAACGCTTAAATTCTTTCCGCCGCTCCTTTTCGAGCTCCTCTTCTGAGATTCCGCGCTCGGCGTCGAGGATGGTATCGCGGGCCGGGAAGTACAGCACGCCCGCCGCCTGTACGTCCTCCCCGAACCACTGCTTTCCGCCGCGTTCCAGCGCGAACAGGTACAACAGCATTTGCAGGTCAAGCCCCATGCGCACGTTGGAGAGGTCGAACTTCTTCCGCCCCGACTTGTAGTCCATGACGCGCAGGTACAGCTTTCCGCCGTGCCGCCAGGCGTCGACGCGGTCGACGCGCCCGCGCAGGCGGAGTTCGCCGCCGGGGTCGTGGATGACGATGGACGGGAACGACTTCCGCCCGTCGCCGGACGCCGTGCCGATTCCCAACTCGAACTCCACCGGGACGAAATCCGAATGGCGCAGTTCCTCCGCGGTCTGGTCGACAATCGCCAGGGCGCTCCGGCGCAGTCGCTGGAACAGGTAGCGGAAGCGCGCCGTCTTTTTCGACAGGTCGCCGAAGGTCTCCCGTACGAACTGCTCTATATAGCGTTCGGCGAGGGCGTGTAAGGTGTCGTCGTCGACGCCCGCGAAGCCGCCCATACTCTTTACGTCCGCGCAGACGTGCTCCAACAGGTAGTGCAGGAACGTCCCGATTTGCGGGGCGTCGAAGGCGGCGGCGTCGCGGGGACGCGCGCGCAGTCCGTAGCGCATGAAGAACGAGAAGTGACAGTTGCGCGTGCGCTCCAGTTGCGACGCCGACAGCGCGAGGCGTTCGCCGTAGAGGGCGCGCACCGCCGGACGCGACAGCGCCCCGCGCCGCAGGCCCGACGCGCGTCTCATCGCCGACAGTTCCGCGCCGCAGTCGCCGCGCGTCTCCAGGTAGTTCCAGAGCGGCCCGCCGATATCGCCCCCGGCGGCCTCCATGGCGGGGAGTTTGGCCGTCAGGCGGTATTCGTGCCGCCCGGTCTCGTACTCCACCCGTAGCGCCGGGAACAGCGACAGTAAGCGCGGAATCACGAACGCGGGCCGCAATTCCTCCCCGGCGCTGCCCGTCGCCGCATAGCTGACAGTCAGTCCGTGTGTGGGCTGTGCCAGCGCGGCGTAAAGATTTTGCAATTCCATGCTCATCTGTTCGAGGCCGTTCGGGGCGAGTTCGACGCCGCGCGCGGACAGTTCGCGGCGGTCGTCCTCGTTGAGAATCCCGCCCGACTGCGCCGGCGTCGGTAAAACGTGGTCGTTCGCGCCCAGCAGAAACAGATATTTCACCGTGTGGCGGTCGTTGCGCGTAATCTCGCTGACGGATACCTGGTCGAGTGACGCCGGAATCGTGCCCACGCTGTACTGTGACAGAATCTGCCGGAACAGCCGCGCGAAGGTGTCGGAATCCATGCGCTCGTCGCCCAGAATTTCTACGAACTGGTCGAGGACGCCGCAGAGGATTTCCCACAGTTGCGCGGTTTCCTCCGCTTCCTGTAGGCGTCCGGCGTCGGCCTGTAAGCGTATCCGGCTTTCGAGGGCCTCCCGGAGTTGCAGACGTTCCAGGAAGCTGTAAAGTGCCTCTACTTTTTCCGCCGCCGTCTCGCCGCTTTTCAGCCCCTCCGACAGCGGCAACAGCGTTTCCCGTACACGCCGCCGCAACGCGTTGACCTGCCGCAGACGCGCCGACTGTTCGTCCGTCCACTCGTTTCCGTATCCGTCGGGATGTTCCGTCCAGTCGGTGTCGCGCGTCCACATGGCCCCGTGAATCTCCCATTTCAGCGCGTAGTTTTCGAGGATGTCGCATTCCTCCGGCGACAGCCCGCCGAGGCCCGTTTTCAGCCACCGGAACATGTCCTCGTACTCGTAGCCGTCCGTGACCGCCGACAGCGCCCCCGTCACCAGACTGACGGCGGGCTTTTCCAGAATGTCGCTCCGCTTACTGAAGTACGCCGGGATTTCCCAGCGCCCGAATACCGTTTGCAGTGTCCCCAGATAGTCTTCCATATTCCGCGCGGAGACCGTGATTTCCCGGAAGCGCGCCTTCCCCGACGACACCAGCTTGACGATTTCGGCGGCGGTGCGTTCGGCCTCCGTGACGACGTTCGACGCCTCCCGGACGTGGATTTCCGCGCAGTCCCCGGAGTACGCCGCGCCGCCCCGGAAGAAGTGGCGTTCGAGGTGTCCGAGGGCCCCCGACGCCGGGGCGGTCATCGTTTCGACCTGGAACGGGCACCCGGCGTCGTCGGCCAGTCGCCGCAACTGCCAGAGCGTGCGCAGGGCCATGGTAAACATTTCCTCGCGGCTGTCGGGTTCCCCTAACAGCGCCACCGTCACGGAGTGCGCCTGTCGCAACATCACCGACAGCGCCCGCCGTTCCTGCGCGTTGAAGTAGGTGAAGCCGTCCAGAAAGATGTCCTTCCCGGCGACGTAGCCCGACGGTTCGAGGTTGTCGCAAAGGCGGCTCATCCGGTCGCGGCGGTCGTGCCCACGCTCGCGTAAGCGCGCCTCGTAGGCCCCGTAGAGCATGGACAGGTCGCGCAATTTGTCGGCGGTCATGCCCGACAGTTCCCCGGCCTTCTCGTAGAGCAACTCCGGCGTCACCTCAAACGCGCGCAACTCGTCGAATACGTCCAGCAGTTTTTGCAGGAACGCGGGCTTGCGCGACGGCCTCCGGTAGACGGTCAGCACGGGCGAGAGTTCGGTCATACAGCGTTGCAGCGTCAACAGCCGCCCCCCGGCGTCAAGGGAAGTCTCCGACATGCCGCCGACCGCCGAGAGTACGCGGTCGCACAGCCGCCGGAAACTCAATACTTCCGCGTGCCTGCTCGCGGTGTCGCCGCACACCCGGCACAAGTCGACCTCCGCCGCGTGGGAGGCGTGCTCCGGGACGAGTAATATTTGTTCGCTACGGTCGCCGAGGGCGCGGATAGTTTCCAGAATGCGGGTTGATTTCCCCGTCCGCGCCCGCCCCATCCAGACTGTCAGCATGGTTTCCCTTCTTTCCGTGTTCGTATTCCAACGCGCGCAAAATCGTGTTCGTGAGGTGAGTATACAACGCGGCCCGGGTTCTGTCCAGTGACAAAACTTGCAATCGGGCGGCGTATGTGCTACACTGCGCGGGAAAGGTACGGTGAAAGCTATGTCGGAAATTCGGAAAACGGCAATGGTGACGGTGTGCGGGCGGCCCAACGTGGGGAAATCCAGCCTGACGAACGCGCTGGTAGGGGAGAAAATCGCCATCGTGTCGAACAAGGCCCAGACGACGCGGAACCGCGTCTGCGCCGTACTCGCCCGCGGCGACACGCAA
Organism: uncultured Oscillibacter sp.; assembly: GCA_946183175.1. GTDB lineage: Bacteria > Bacillota > Clostridia > Oscillospirales > Oscillospiraceae > Oscillibacter. The sequence continues at coordinate 17,561 of CAMHBH010000001.1, read as the reverse complement.
ATCGTCCTACTCGACACCCCCGGACTGCACCGCCCCCGTTCCGCGCTGGGGGAGTATATGGTCAAGGTCGTGCGGGAGAGTTTGGAGGGCGTGGACTGCGCGTTACTGTTGGTGGAACCTATCGCGCACGTAGGCGGGCCGGAGGAAGCGCTGATAGCGCGAATCCGGGAGGAGGGAATCCCGGCGATACTGTGTGTGAACAAAATCGACACCGTAGAGAAGGCGTCGTTACTCCCGGTTATGGCGGCGTACAACGAGGCTTGGGACGGATTCAAGGCGATTCTCCCGATATCGGCGCGGACGGGGGAGGGCCTCGACGAACTCTGTGACGAAATCCGGAAGTACGCCGAGGAGGGGCCGCAACTGTTCCCGGACGGGCAGACGAGCGACCAGCCGGAGCGGCAGGTCATGGGCGAACTGCTGCGCGAAAAACTGCTGTTGTGTCTGGACAAGGAAATCCCGCACGGGGTGGCGGTGGAAATCAGCCGCTTTTCGGAGCGGGAGGAGTCGGGGATTGTGGACGTGGACGCCGTGATTTACTGCGAGAAGGGCAGTCACAAGGGCATCATCATCGGCAAACACGGCGACATGTTGAAGAAAGTAAGCTCCCTCGCGCGGCGCGACATGGAAAAGTTCATGGGCACGAAGGTCTACTTGCAGACTTGGGTCAAAGTCAAGGAGAACTGGCGCGACAGCGTCAGCGCGGTGCGGTCGTTCGGCTACCGCGACAGCGACTAACAAACGGGGAGACACGGCGTGTCTCCCCGTTGTTTTCGTCGAATGCCCCCGCGGTTTGTTTCGCTATGCGTAGGAGCGCTAATAAGGGTTGTTTTGCGCGTTTCGTCATGCGTAGGCGTGCCACCAGCGGAACAGGAAACGCTTCCAGATGTTAAGTTTGCTGTAAAGGCTTTCCGCCGCGCGGCGGCAGAGTTCGCGGGCGAAGCCGTTCGCCTCGTCGGGGATACTCCCGGGGCCGTAGGCGGCGGCCTCCGCCGTCCGGCACAGCCGCGCCGCGTCCGCCTCCGATATCCCCGGCACCGCCGCCGACAGCCGCGCCGGGAAATCGGCCTCCTGTCCGTCGCAGTCGGCCAACAGTCCGGCGAAACGCGCCATAGACAGCAGTCGCCCGAACGACACCCGGCAGTCGGCGCGCGCGTACCGCGACAGCCTCCGGCGTCTGTGGTACAGAAAGCCCAGTACGACCGGAACCGGCAGGAGCAGAGGGAGCGCTTTCAGCGCGTCGAGTACGGTTTTCCGGGCCTTGCGGCTCATGCCCGCGGTCATCGACGCCAAAAGCGACTGTTCCGGGTTGCCGACAGCACGCCGCCTGTCCGAAGTCGGGAAAGAGAAATTGAGTTCGGCGAGGCGTTGCGCGAGTAAGTCCAGATTCAGGCCGGGGTAGTTCGGCGTAATGCTTCCGTCGGCGGCGGGGGTGACTTCCACGGGCGTCCAGCCGTAGCCGGGGAGGAAGATTTCAACCCAGGCGTGCGCGGAGAAATCGCTGAGAATCGCGAATTGCGCGCCCTCCGCGAGTTCCATGGGGTCTAAGGTCGGGTAGGAGCTGTCGAGTATGCCCCGGACGCTCAAAAAGTCCTCGGGCCGCGCGATATAGCCCGTGGCGTAGCGGGCCGGGATTCCGTAGAGGCGGTACATGAGCGTCGCCGCCGACGCGAAGTGCTGGCAGTAGCCCAGGCCGTTGTCGAACAGGAAATACTCGACCGTATCCCGGTTGAAGGGTGTCCAGCCGGGCGTCAGGGAATAGGAGGCGCGGCTTTGCAGGGTGTGCAGGATGAACGCCGTGATTTCGTCGGTATCCGTCAGGGGGTTTTCGCGGCAGAGCTTGACGAGGCGCGGCAGGCGTTCGACGGGTACTTGTGTATAAGGCCCGAGACAGTGTTCATAGTAATGGTTCTCAATCCACAAGTCGGTCAGGGCGTCGGGGGCGTCCCAGTCGATGGAAAGGTCGCTCTGCTCGTAGAAGCTGTATACGGGGCCGTCCATGTCGCGGTTGAGGAAGCGGAGGCGTTCGGCGTTCCAGACGCTGTAGTAGGGCCTGTAGGCGTCGAGGAAGTCGCGGTTGCCGTTCTGCACGGCCAGCCGGATACTGTCGCCGGAACCCGAGTTCCGCCGCCAGTAGAGGGCGTCGAACTGGCGGTAGATTCCGCCCGTGAGCAGTTCCGTCTCCGCCGGGGAAGTGTCCCAGCCCGTCAGCCTGTCCGACGCCATGTCCCGGAAAATCTGCACTTCCGTCTCCATGTTCCAGTCCCAGCCCCGGTAGCCGTACTCCCCGCCGGAGAACCCGCGCAAATAGACGGGGGCCGTCGGCCTTCTGTCGGCGGTGAGAATCAGGTGCGTCGTGCCCGTCGGGTACTGGTTGCCCCGGTTCAGACTTCCGCCCGTGACGGGTGTCGCGTCCGAGCCGCTCAGGCGGCTGACGGTACGCCTTAAGAATCCCTCCGCCGCGTAGGCGGGTTCGTAGAGGCGTTCGTCATTGCGCAGGGCCAGCGGCACGGCGAGGAGGAGTACCCCGGCGAGCGTCAGCGACATGACCGCGCCGGTGAGGGCGGTCAGGCGGGCGCGCGACGGGAGCGCGAAGTCGAACGCGCTTTGACGCATGCCGGAGCCGTTCATCGCCCAGTAGCAGAATTGGAACAGCAGAGCCAGAATCGCCGCCTCTACAGAGGGTTGCAGGCCAATCAGCGGCCCGAGCAGGAAGACGCCCAGCGTCAGACTGTACGGGATGACATGACTGCCTATCAGCAGTTCACTGCTGAAGAACAGCAACACCAGAAAGACGGCGAGGAGGGCGGCGGCGAGGTCGAAGGGCACGGTATAGCCGTCGTCGTGGGTGAGGAGCAGGAGCCGGACGGCACCCGTGAGCTGTACGGAGAGGTCGTCTTGCAGGAGGACGCAGGCGGCGCACCAGAAGGCCGCGCAGAGCATGGAGCAGAGTACAGCCCAGCGCCAGCCAATCCGGGCCACCGACCAGAGGCAGACGCACAGCGACACGGCAAGCAGTATCGTGTGGGGTACGGAGTAGGTGAGGCCGTCGGCGGAGGGCAGGAGCAGGGCGCAGACGCCGGAGAGTAAGAGCAGCAAATGCGCGAGGGCGGGCGGTTCGGCGGCCTCCCGGCCCGTATGGACGACGATTCGGGCTTTTCTAGACATAGCGTTTCCTTTCGGACACCAGATAACGAAGGCGTTTCGGGACATCAGATAATAAAGGTTTGTTCGGCAATCTCCCGGAGGGCGTCGGCGGAATCGAATTGCCATACGGGTTGCGCGCCGCGCGTCCAGAGCAGTTTCGTATCGAAGGCGAAATCGGTCAGGCGCGGTTCGGGGGTTCCGTCGGGCGGTTCGGAGAGGTAAAGCTGTAGGAAAAACGCCTGTCTGCTTTGCGCGTCCGACACGTCCGACTGTAAATCTTTCGCGCCGTCGCGCCAGAACACCCGCACGGCGTGGCGGTGGCGGAGAAGTCCGAGGAGTACCGCCGACAGCGCCTCGTAGAAGGTATCCCACTGTTCGGGCCTCATGCGCGCGCTGTCCGACAGGTTCAGGAACAGGGTAAAGCGTTCCTCCTTTTCGTCCTCGTAGTCGCGGCTCCAGAGCTGGTCGGTACGCGCGCTGAGCTTCCAGTGAATCGCGCGCGCGGAATCGCCGGGGCGGTACTCGCGCAGGTCGCGCACTTCCGGGGACATGCCGTCCAGCGGTACGGGGGCGGTCTCCCGCGCCTGTCCGCCGGACATCTCCGACAGGGTACGGGAATGTATGCGCGCCTCTCTCGGCGGCGGCAAGACCGCCAGCAACATTTGTTCCCGCTTCCGGCGTTTCGCCGGGAACAGAAACAGGTAGTCCCATGTCAGAATCTGCCGGAGTTCGATATAGAGCGGCCCGGCGTAGGGAGGGCGTACGTAAAACGTCACGTCGGTTTCGCGCCCGGGCTCCGCGCCGCCGTAGAAACGCTGTGTACTCCTGCGCTTCTGCGCGCGGTAGGACAGCCCCAGCGTCAGGCGCGGACGCCCTACCGGGAGGCGTCCGTGCACTTCCAGGCGTAGCCGACAGGCGCAGTCAAGCTCCTTTTCGCCGAAGGTCGTCTCCTCCGGGAAAGAGGCGTCCAGCGCGGCGCGGAAGTAGACCGACAGCGCGGCCATAATCACGAGCAGGCCCAGCTCCGACAACAACAACACCGTCAGCGGCAGCGTACGGAACATCCCCGCCAGGTACCACGTCAGCGCGACGAGTAACAGCCACGTACCCTGTCTGGTCATGGGCGGGCCTCGATGGGCGGCTTGCGGACGCTCCCGGCAATCTGCCGCAGCGTCTCCTCTACGGTGATGTGCCGCGCGACGGCGTCGGGACTGAGCGTCAGCCTGTGGGCCGCGACGTACGGGAACTGCCCGAGCACGTCGGAGGGCGTGACGAAGTCGCGGCCCTCGTACCAGGCCGCCGCTTTGGCGAGTTTGACAAGCGCAATCGTGGCGCGCGGCCCCGCCCCCCGCGACAGTGACACATGATTCCGCGTCGCCCGGACGAGTTCCGCCAGATAGCGGTAGACCTTCTCGTGCATGTAGACCTCGTGAATGTCGGCCTGAATCGCGGCGAGCTCGTCGCGTGACAATATCGGCCGTAAATAGTCGACGGGGCGCGTAAGGCCCACGGCCCGCGCCATCGAGATTTCGCTGTCCAAATCGGGGTAGCCCAGCGACAGCGACACCGTGAAGCGGTCGGCCTCCGATTCGGGCAGGGGTTGCGTGCCCGCGCTCCCGAACGGGTTCTGCGTGGCAATCACCAGGAACGGCGCGGGCAACTTTCGCGTCACGCCCTCCGCCGTGACCTGTCCCTCCTGCATGGCCTCCAGTAGCGCCGACTGCGTTTTCGGCGACGTGCGGTTGAGTTCGTCCGCCAACAGCAAATTACAGAATACGATTCCCGGTTGATAGACAAAGGCCTCCTGTTCCCGGCGGTAAATCGAGAACCCGGTCAAATCCGAGGGGAGCACGTCCGGCGTAAACTGGACGCGCCTGTAGTCCAAATCCAGCGTCCTGGAAAAGGCCATCGCCAAAGTCGTCTTGCCCACGCCGGGGATATCTTCCAGCAGAATGTGTCCGTTGGCCAGAATCGCGAGCAGAACTTCCCGGATTTCCCGTTCCTTGCCGAAAAGTACCCCCCCGACCTGCCGGACGACTTCCGCCGCCCTTTGTGCGTCGTTGTTCATTCCAAGCCTCCCGCGAGATGATTTCCTATTGTACGCGAAAGCGCGCCGTTTGTCCACGTTTTTTTTGCTATGCCGCCGCGCCGTGCGAAAAGCCGCCGTCGGCGTTTCCGGAGTTTGGGCAAAGTGCGAAAGTCGCGGTACTGTTTTTCGCGCAGATTCGTCAAAACGAATAAACCGCCGCGCTTGACCCCATGTCCAAAAGCCGATATAATATACGGTACGCTTTGTAGGACGGCGTGACGCGTCGCCGTCCTGATTACCATTGGAAAGAGAGGACTGCCATGGGAAAATTGAACCGCCTCAAACCTCTGCTCACGGGCTTACTGGTTCTGCTCCTCTCCGTGACGGCGGCCAGCGCCTTTTCGGATACGCAAGGCCACCCCTCGGAAGCGGCGATTGACAAGTGGAGTACCGAGTACGGACTGATTTCCGGTTACGGTGACGGCACGTTCCACCCCAACGATTCCATCACGAAGGGGGCCTTTGCCGGTGTCATCGACCGCATGATGCACTTTCGCGCGAAGTCGCCCGCCTCCACGTTCCGCGATACCGCCGGAAATCAGTGGGAGGACGCCATTCTCAAACTCCACGCCAACGCGATATACATCGCCGAAAACGGCTACGCCGAACCCGCCGCCCCGATTACCCGTCAGCAGGCCGTCACCATGATTGCGCGCGCGTTCGACTTCGCCGCCGATTCGATTCTCCCGCACTATATCGACGACGACACCATCGCCGGATACGCCCAAGGCCCCGTGTCCGAAATGGCGGAGCGCGGCTATCTGGAGGGCGTCGCGGACGGCTATTTCCGCCCCAACGAACCCATTACCCGCGGCGATGTCGTGCGCATTTTCGACAACATCATGAGCGTCATGGTGACGGCGCAGACGCCGCTTTCGCAGGATGTCGCGGGGAATGTACTGGTGAGCAGCCAGGGCGGCGCGACGCTCCGCGACATGTACATCACGGGCGACCTCTATGTCGCTCCGGGCGTCATTAGTACGGTACTGCTCGACAACGTGACCATCGGCGGGGAAACCCGTAACTTTTCGCACGCGGCTTCTGTCGAATACCGCTCCACGTCCGCGCCGACCGTACTGCCGGAGGAGGAACCCGAACAGCGTCCGCCCGCGCCGACCGTCCCCGCCGACACCGGCAACACGCCCGCTTCCTGGCTGACTTCCGTCGACGACGGCGAAACCACCGCGAACCCCGTCAGGCCCTCCGCGCCGTCCGATTCCGGACGTACTTCCATCGACGACGGCGAGACCACCCACGACCCCGGGCGAACCACCAGAAACCCCGATTCCGGGCAGACGCCTAACGACCCCGGCAGTACCACGGATTCCGGACAAACTTCCGATTCCGGGCGTACCTCCGTCGACAACGGCGAGACCACCAAAGACCCCGGGCGGACTGCCGATTCCGGCAAGACCTCCGATTCCGGGCGTAGCTCCATCGACGACGGCGAGACCACCAAAGACCCCGGACGGACTGCCGATTCCGGCAAGACCTCCGATTCCGGGAAAACTTCCATAGACGACGGCGAGACGACCGCGCCCAGGCCCTCTACGCCTGCAACGCCCGAAAATCCGGAAAACCAAGTCCCGGTTGACACGCCGACGCCCGCCGTGCCCGTCATACCCGAGAACCCCGAAAACCAGCTCCCGACGAATACCCCGACGCCCTCCACGCCTGTCACGCCCTACATCCCCACCAACCCCGACTTCGGACTCCCGACCAAGCCCGTCTCACAGTGGACAATCCGGGACGTTTACACCCCCGGGCGCACCACCGGACAGTATTTCACCTATCAGGGCAGCCGGATTCCGGTCTACGCGGGCGTGCGGGCGCGGAACGTCTACGCGGGCGACTTCGTGTGGCGTACCGGGCACCGCCTCCGCTACGTCGGCGGCCGCTACGACGCCAAATTCGGCGTGGACGTGTCCGCCTACCAGAACCGCGACCGCTCCAACGGTACCATTAACTGGAAGGCCGCCAAGGCCGACGGCGTACAGTTCGCTATGATTCGCGTAGGCCTCCGCGGCACGTCGACGGGCGCGCTCCGCGCGGACGCCTACTACGCGCAGAACATCGACGGCGCTATGGCGCAGGGTATCCAGACCGGCGCGTACATCTTCGCGCAGGCCGTGACTATCGCCGAGGCCATCGAGGAAGCAGACTTCGTGATTTCCCTCCTGCGCGGGCACAAAATCAACGGCCCGGTCTCCTACGACTGGGAAATGCAGGACAGCTCCTACCGCGTCTACGGCACATCGCCCCAAATGGCGACCGCGTGCGCGGTGGCGTTCTGCAAGCGCGTCGCCGCCGCCGGGTATACGCCTATGGTCTACAACAGCCGCTATGTATGCTATATCAAGTACGACCAGGGCGCGCTTGCCCCGTACATGATGTGGTACCCGCAGTACCCCGGCACGGATGTCGACTACCCCTACCCGAACCTGTACTACCAGATGGACTACTGGCAGTACACCGACAGCGCGGTCGTAGAGGGTATCGGCAGGAAGATTGACGCGAATATCTGGTTCAAGGCCAAATCATAACAGGCCGGGAGACCCCCGCCCCGGACAGGGGCCGGGGGTTTCTTCGATTCCCGCTTGACACGGGCCGCGACTGCTGTTAAAATCATACCTACCTATGTTTTTAATAGAAATTTATTGTAGAGAGGGGCGGACTATGGAACTCGTCCAGGAAACGTTACGCTATCTGGGCGCGCGGGGAGACGTACCGGAATCTCTGCGGCGGGAGGCGTCGGAGACGGCGCGGACACTGCAACGGGCGTTGTCGCCGCGCTACGTCTACCGCCTGTTCCCGCTGCGCCCCGACGGCGACGGGTTCCGTCTCGACGGCGCGGGCCTCTCCCTCTACGGCAACTCCGTTTGTACCATGCTGTCCGACTGCGACGAGGCCGCTTTGCTGTTGTGCACGCTCGGCGCGGGGTTCGACAGCCGCCTCCGCGCCCTACAGGCCCGGGATATGTCGAAGGCCGTGATTCTCGACGCCTGCGGGAGCGCGTTCGTCGAAGAGGGTTGCGACACGGCGGAACGCGAACTTTCCGCCCGTTTCCCCAGACGCTTTCTCACCGACCGTTTCAGCCCCGGCTATGGCGACGTTCTGCTGTCCTTACAGCGCGACATCTGCGCTCTGCTCGACGCGTCGCGGCGTCTGGGCGTCTGCGTCACCGACAGCATGACCCTCAACCCCGCGAAATCCGTCACGGCGATTATCGGCCTGTCCGACAGGCCCCAACGGGCGCGAATCCGGGGTTGCGCCTGTTGCGCCATGCGCGAAACTTGTACGCTTCGCAAGTCCGGCGCAAACTGCCGACTTTGAGCCGGGTTAAATCCGCGAATTGCCAACTTTGAACCGGGAGGAATTGACATGAACTTTCCATTCTGGACGCCCGGAGAACCGTTACTTCTAGACGGCGCAATGGGGACTGTCCTGCAAGAGCGCGGCCTGCCCCCCGGCGGACAGCCCGAATTGCTGAACCTGTCCGACCCGGAACTGATTTTCGACGTACACCGCGACTACGTCGACGCCGGGAGCCGTGTCGTGTACGCGAACACCTTCGGCGCGAACGCGCACAAATTACGTAAGTCAGGGAAGAGCGTTGGGGAGGTGATTTCCGCCGGAATCGGTATCGCGAAACGCGCCGCGCAAGGCCGCGCCGCCGTCGCGCTGGATATCGGCCCGCTGGGCGAATTACTCGAACCGATGGGCACGCTGTCCTTTGAGGACGCTTACCAACTGTTCCGGGAAATGGCCGTCGCGGGCGCGGAGGCAGGCGCGGATTTGGCCGTTATTGAGACGATGACCGACCTGTACGAGACGAAAGCCGCGCTTCTCGCGGTCAAAGAGAATACGGCGCTTCCCGTATTCGTGACGATGTCTTTCGACGAGACGGGCCGGACGTTCACGGGCTGTACAGTAGCGTCGATGGCCCGGACGCTGGAGGGGCTTGGCGCGGACGCCGTGGGCCTCAACTGTTCTACGGGCCCCGACCGTATGTCGCCGCTGTTGCGGGAACTGTCGGAGAACACGCGCCTTCCGGTTATCGCGAAGCCCAACGCCGGCCTGCCCGACCCCGTCACGGGACGCTACGACCTGTCCCCCGACGCGTTCGCGGAGGCCCTGCGGCCCTGTCTCGATTGCGTGTCGATTGTCGGCGGGTGTTGCGGCACGTCGCCGGAGTACATCCGTAAACTGTCGGCGCTACTTTCGGAGCCGCGCGGGCGCGCCCCCCGCCCCGTACAACTCCCGCCGTTCGTCTGTACGCCCGTCGCGCCGTGCCGTATCGACGGCGTACGCGTTATCGGGGAACGCATTAACCCTACCGGGAAGAAGCGCTTTCAACAGGCCTTGCTCGAAAACGACTTGGACTATATTTTAGATGTCGCGGTCACACAGGAGGACGCCGGAGCCGATATTCTCGACGTGAACGTCGGCTTTCCGGGCGTCGACGAGGTGTCCATGCTGCCCCGGGTGGTCAAGAAGTTACAAAGCGCCGTGGCCCTGCCCCTACAGCTTGATTCGTCGAACCCCGACGCCCTCGAAGCCGGACTACGTGTCTATAACGGCAAGGCGGCGGTCAACTCCGTCAATGGCAACCCGGAAGTGATGGAGCGAATCTTACCAGTCGTAAAGAAGTACGGCGCGGCGGTCGTGGGACTGACCCTCGACAAGAACGGAATCCCGAAGACGGCGCGGGAGCGTATCGCAATCGCGGAACGGATTCTGCAAACCGCGCTGTCTTACGGAATCCCGAAAGAGGATATCTGGATAGACTGCCTGACTTTGACCGTCTCGGCCCAGCAGGAACAGGCGGCGGAGACGTTGCAAGCCGTCCGGTATGTGCGGGAAGTCCTCGGACTGCAAACGGTGCTCGGGGTGTCCAATATCTCGTTCGGACTGCCCAACCGCGGACTGATTGCCCGTACTTTCTTAACGCAGGCCATGCAATGCGGCCTGACGCTCCCGATACTCAACCCCAACCAGCGCGACATGATGGACGCGGTATCGGCGTACCGCGTACTCTCCGGGGAGGACGCGCAGTGCCGCGCGTACATCGGGCGTTTCGCCGACGCCGACGCGCCCGCGAATACGCCCGCGCCCGGAGGCCCCGCCACGATTCGCGACGCTATCGCGAAGGGCCTACAGGCGGAGGCCGCCAAACTCGCCAAAGACGCCCTGCAAGAGCGTCCGGAACTCTCGATAGTGGAACAGGAACTCATTCCGGCGCTCGACAGCGTCGGGGAGGCCTACGGACAGGGCAGGGCATTTCTGCCGCAATTACTCAGCGCGGCACAGGCGGCGCAAGCGGTGTTTGAAGTCCTGCGGGCGTCGCTGGCGGAACGCGGCGGCGCGTCGGTCAGGAAGGGTACGCTCCTCGTCGCCACCGTACAGGGCGACATTCACGACATCGGCAAGAACATCGTCAAGACTGTACTCGAAAACTACGGCTACGAAGTCATCGACCTCGGGCGCGACGTGCCCCCGGAAAAAATCGTGGAGGCCGTCACGGAGAGGAATGTAAGGCTTGTGGGCCTGTCGGCGCTCATGACAACCACACTTCCGGCGATGGAGGAGACCGTACGGCAACTCAAAGCGCTTCCGTCGCCGCCTGTGGTATGGGTGGGCGGCGCGGTCGTAACGCCGGAGTACGCCGCGCGCATGGGGGCCGACTACTACGCCCGGGACGCGAAAGCCTCGGCGGAAATCGCAAAGAAGGTGTTTGGATGAACGAAACGAAACGGCCTGTAATCGCCGTGGAACTCGACCCGCCCGCGGACGACGACGCCGTGTTTTTTATGGACGGCGTACAGGCTATCCGCGACGCGGGCGCGGACTTGATTACAATCGCCGACTGCCCCGTCGGGCGGCCCCGCGCCGACAGTTGCGTACTCGCCGCCATTATTAAGCGTCAGTACGGTATCGAGGCGCTCCCGCACATGACCTGCCGCGACCGGAATCTCAACGCTATGCGCGCCGCGCTTCTGGCGCTGTCCATCGAGGGCGTACACCATATCTTACTTGTCACCGGGGACCCCATCCCGCCGGAGGAGCGCGGAAACGTCAAGCCCGTGTTTCAGGTACAGTCGCGGCAACTGGCGCGGGTCGTGCGCGAGATGAACGAGACGGTTTTCCACACGCCGTTCCGGATATTCGGCGCTTTGAACGTCAACGCGCGGGAGTTCGCGCGCGAATTGGAACGCGCCCGCGAAAAGGAGGACTGCGGCGTGACGGGATTCCTGACACAGCCGATTTTGTCGCCGGAGGCGCTGGAAAATCTGAAACTTGCGCGGGAAGCGTTGCGCGGTACGATTCTGGGTGGGGTGTTCCCGATAGTCAGTTATCGCAACGCGTGTTTTCTCAACGAGCACGTCACGGGGATTCGGGTCAGCCCGGAGATAATCGCGCTCTACGAGGGCAAGGACAAGGACGAGGCCGGGCGTATCGCGCTGGAACTGTCCCTGCGCACGGCGCGGGACGTGCTGGCCTGCGTCGACGGGTTATATCTTATGACGCCGTTCCGGCGTACCGGGCTTTCCGCCGAAATCGTGCGCCAAGTCCGGAAAGAGTACGCGTAAAAGGACGCGCGGGGGACAGGGAAAGCCGTACCTGATTCAAAACGGCGTGGGAACATTCGTTCTATTTCGATACAAAAAAGTCGGTCGGTCTTTTTGACGCTTTTCGTCGAAAAAAGGCTTGACAGGACAGCGGCAATCCGCTATAATGACACCATTCCAAGGAAATCCTTTGCCGCTGTAAATCGAATCGGACTGAAAACGTGGCAAAAAGTCGGTCGATGTCGATTCCAGAAAATGGGATTTCAAAGAATGCCGTAACCATGCGGGTTTGCGGGTTGTCCCGCACAGGCACCGACCGACTTTTCGGCTATCAAACAGTTTGACCGCGCAAGTTTTCGCCTTTACACCGAGCCATTTTTCCGTTGTCATACCTTCCCTATGAGGGATTAAAACCTTTTCAACAGAGCAAAGAACTCATCCCGAGTCATCGCACTAAGTCATACCTTCCCTATGAGGGATTAAAACAAAACTGCCGTACTTCGTTTCCGTCCGTGCCGTATGCGTAAGTCATACCTTCCCTATGAGGGATTAAAACTTTCCACATGCTCTCAATGAGAGCGCGTTCTTCCGGGGTGTAGGGGTCCTTGTCATACCTTCCCTATGAGGGATTAAAACTAGTATTCGACGTCTACGTGGCACGTATGGTCATACCGCAACAGCCACCCCATGTCATACCTTCCCTATGAGGGATTAAAACGGAATGGTCACCTCGGGGTCAGGCTCGACGGGAATGGTAACCTCGGAGGTCATACCTTCCCTATGAGGGACAAAAGCAAGCCCTCCCCGTTATTGGGGAAGGCTTGCTTTTTCGCGTGATTTTGCGGGAACTGTCCCGCTTTTCGTATCAACAGGGCGGAATGGAATCACGCGCGGCGTAGAGGAGCGCGTTGCAAATGGCCGCCGCGACGCCGCTTCCGCCCTTGCGCCCCGCCGACACTATCGCCGGGACGCCCCGCCGCGTACACGCCGCCCAGAGACGCTCCTTGCTCTCCGCGACGTTGACGAACCCCACCGGGACGCCGATTACCAACGTCGGACGCGCGCCCGCCTCCACGCCTTCCGCGAGGCGTAACAGCGCCGTGGGCGCGTTGCCGATTGCGAACACCGCCCCCGGATACCGTCCCAGCGCGTAGGCCATAGACGCCGCCGCGCGCGTCGTCCCGTGTCGCCGCGCCGCCGCCGCGATACTGTCGTCAGCCATAAAGCAGTACGCCGCCGCGCCCAGACGCCGTAGCGCCGCCTTGTTGATTCCCGCGAGGGCCATATTGGTATCGGTGACAATCACGCCGCCGCGCAATTCCGACGGCGCGTCCGGCGTGAATTGTAGCGTTTCGGCGTAGTCAAAATCCGCCGTCGCGTGAATGGCGCGCTTGACGACCGCCGCGCGTCCGGGCGGCAGGACGATTCCCCGCCGCGATAGCTCCTCGTCTATGATTCGCATGCTCTCCCGCTCAATTTCGGCGGGAGTTCTGATTTCGCCCACGCTCAACCCTCCAAAATACGCCGCAGGGCGTCCATATCCAGCGCGGCCCGGACGCCCGCCGCTAACAAGTCGTACTGCCTCTCCCGGTACGCCTCCCGCGATTCCGGCTTTGCGTCTCCGGACGCGATTCCCTTACGGGCGAGGAGCCACGCGCGGAGTTTTTGCGCGGCCTCCCCGCTGTCGAACAGGCCGTGCAGATACGTCCCCATGACGTTACCCTGTCGACACCCGTCGGGGCGCGCGCCGTCGAGTACGCAGAAGGCCGGGCCGCGCGCCTCCGTGACGCCCATATGGATTTCGTAGCCGTCGAGGGCCGCGCCGTCGAACGGGCCGCCCGTCGCGATACCCCGCGCGCGCCGTAGCGTTTTCGACGCCGCGAAGACTGTACGGCACGGCAACAGGCCCATTCCGCGCAACGTCGGCAACGCGGATTCCGCCCCGTGCGGGTCGTCGATTCGTTCGCCCAACATTTGATAGCCGCCGCATATGCCTAAAATCGGCGTCCCGCGCGCGGCGAGTTTCAGGATTGCGCTTTCCAGGCCGTTTTGCCGCGCCCATAACAAGTCGGCTACGGTACTTTTTGTTCCGGGTAGAATCACCATATCCGGCGCGCCCAGACGCGGCGCGCGGTCGACGTAGCGCACGCCCAGCGGCGCGAAGTCGGTGAAGTTCGACAGGCGCGGGAAGCGTATGACCGCGATGTCCAGCGCGTCCCCGGGGGTGTCGCGGGAGAGCGTCGGCGACAGCGAGTCCTCGTCGTCGATGTCGGCCTGTAAGTACGGCACCACGCCCAGGACAGGAATACTCGTGAGCATCTCAAGTTCGGCGAGGCCCGGACGCAAGATTTCCAAGTCCCCGCGAAACTTGTTAATTACGAACCCCCAGACGCGCGCCCGCTCCGGCGGCGTGAGTAAGGCGACAGTGCCGTACAGTTGCGCGAACACCCCGCCACGGTCGATATCCCCGACGAGTATCACGGGGGCGTCGGTCAGCGCCGCGAGGCCCATGTTGACAATGTCGTTTTCGCGGAGGTTGATTTCCGCCGGACTTCCCGCGCCCTCCATGACGATTACATCGTACTCCGCCGCCAGACTGTCAAAGGCCGACAGGATTTCGGGAATCAGCGATTCCCGGTAGCGGAAGTAGTCGACGGCGCCCATATGCCCGCGCGCCGCGCCGTTGACGATGACCTGACTGCCCGTGTCGCTCGACGGTTTAAGCAGTACGGGATTCATGCGGGCGTCGGGCGCGATTCCGGCGGCCTGTGCCTGTACGGCCTGCGCGCGGCCTATTTCCCGCCCGTCCGCCGTGACGTAGCTGTTGAGCGACATGTTCTGACTTTTGAACGGCGCGACGCGTAGGCCGTCCTGCCGGAATATCCGGCACAGCGCCGTACACAACAGGCTTTTCCCCGCGCCCGACATCGTACCTTGTACCATCAAGCGTTTCGCCACGCGTCCAACACCTCCCGTAATGCCGCCGTCAGGCGGCGGTTTTCCACGCCCGTCCGCACGGCCACGCGGTACCATGTACTGTCAAGGCCGTGGAAGTCGCCGCAGTTGCGGAGAAAGATTCCGCGCTCCTGTAACGGCGCGTCCAGCGGGCACGGACTTTGAAACAGTAAGAAATTCGCCTCCCCCGGAATCACGTACAGCCCCAGCGCGCGGAGGGCGTCGTAGAGCGCGGGGCGTTCGCGTGACACCAGCCGCCGCACGGCGTCGACGTAGCCGCGCTCGTGCAACGCCGCGACGCCCGCCGCCTGCGCAAGTCCGGACACGCTCCACGGCGGCCCGCAGCGGCGCATTCGCGACAGAAACGCGGCGTCCGAACACAGCGCGTAGCCCAGCCGCGCGCCCGCCATGCCGTACAGCTTCGTAAACGCGCGGAGAATCAGTAAGTTCGGGAAGTCGGGCAAAAATTCCTGTAGTGTAAAGTCCTCCGGGCAGTCCAGGAAGCCCAGAAAGCACTCGTCGAAAATCAGGCGGCAGTGGATGTCCCGACAGCGCCGCAGGATACGGAACAGGAGCGCTTTCGGGACAGTGACGCCCGTCGGGTTGTCGGGCTGACATAGGAATACCATGTCGATACCGGGCGGGAGGGCGTCGAGGAAGTCGTCGCCGGGACGGAAGCCGCGTTCGGGCGCGAGCGGGTGCCGCGACACGGCACAGCCCGCCAGCGACAGCGCGGCCTCGTATTCGGAGAACGTCGGGGCGGGGACGAGCGCGCGTCCGGGACGCGCCGCCAGCGCCGCGCGGAAAATCAGGTCGGACGCGCCGTTTCCGCACAGTACGCACTCCGGCGGCACGGCGTCCGCCTCCGCAATCGCCGTACACAGACGGCGGCAGTAGGGGTCGGGGTAGCGCGCCGCCCCCGACGCCGCCTCCGCTATCGCCGCGCGTACTCCCTCCGGTACGCCCAGCGGGCTGACGTTCGCCGAGAAATCGAGCAGTTTTCCGGTATAGTCTCCGCCGTGCATGTTCGTCACCTCCGAAAGTCCGGCGCGTACAGCGCCGCCGTACTCTGTAACCGACAGCTTGTCGCACATAGCACCGTCGTCTAGAACCGACAGCCCAACGCGCACAGCGCCGCCAGTAACAGTACGCCAGCCGCGTACAACATCCGATTCGCGCGCAGAATGTCCGCCGCCTCCGGCTGACGCGTCGCGTCTCCGAGGCGGGGCTTGTCGCAATACTCCCCGAAGTAGTACGCCGGGCCGCCCAACTGAATCCCCAGCGCGCCCGCGCAGGCCGATTCCGTCTGTCCGGCGTTCGGGCTCGCGTGCTTGCGACGGTCGCGCCGCCAGATTCGCCACGCCTCCCGCGCGTCGTACCCCGTCAGCGCTGCCGAGAGTACCCAGCACAGCGCCGCGATTCGCGACGGTACATAGTTCGCGGCGTCGTCGAGTTTCGCGGCGGCCCGCCCGAATCGCAGGTAGCGCGCGTTCCTGTAGCCTATCATGCTGTCCATGGTGTTGACGGCCTTGTAGGCCAGCGCCAGCGGCGCGCCGCCCAGGAAGAAGTACAGCAACGGCGCGGCGACGCCGTCGGAAAAGTTCTCCGCGACGCTCTCCACGGCGGCGCGAATTACTCCGTACTCGTCGAGTTTGCCGGTGTCGCGCCCGACAATCCGCGCCACCGCCTCCCGCGCCGCGCGCAGGTCGGGCTTGCACAGTTGCGCGTATACGTTGCGGCTTTCGTCGGCCAGTCCGTGCAGGGCTAACGACTGCCAGCCCCAGAACGTTTGCAGGGCGAAGTGGCAGAGGGGGTGTACATACGCGGCGACGCGGCAAAGTCCGAGCGCGGCGGCGAACGTCAGCAGGGGCAGGGACGCGGCCAGTACGACGCCGCCGACAGAATCGGGCAGGCGCGCCCGTAAGAACGCCTCCGCGCGCGTGATACAGCGGCCCATGAGTACGACGGGGTGCGGAATCGCGGCGGGGTCGCCGAAAAGCAAATCGAGTACGAACGCGCAGAGCGCCGCGCACGGAATCAGCACGGCAATTCCCCCCGGATGACGAGCGGAATCCCGCAGAATACGCGTACAACCGCCGCCGCGCGTTGCGCCAACAGACAATTGAGGCGTCCGGCGGCCTCCCGGGCCTTGCGTTCCGTTACGTCTACGGGTACGACGCCCCCGCCCGTCTCGGTGGCGATAACCGCCTCGTAGCGCGACAGTTCGTCCGCGAGGGCGTCGAGGTCGCCGGAACGCGCCGCGAGTTCCTGTACGTCCCAGACGGCGCGGCGCGGCAGTTCGTACACGCCACAGCCCAACAGCGACGCCGCAACAGTGCGTTTGCCGCTGTAGAGCGGCCCGAAAATGAAAAGCATACTGTCCTCCTTACTTTGCGTGGTGTGCCGACATTATCCCGTAACGCGCGCCGTAACTATACTCGTGAACGTTGAAATTTGCCGCTTGTCAGATTGCGCCCCGCTCATGACGGGCTTTCCGGAAAGACGGGTGGCAAATCTTACAGCTCATCAGTATATCTTGCGTATCATGCGAACGCGCCGCAATTACCTTACGTATTGCGCGAAGACCAGCGCCGCCAGCATCCAGAGTTCTACTTTTTGCAGGAACCAGCCCGCCAAGTCCCCGGACGCGCCGCCGAAGTCGCGCCTTGCGACGACTACGTAGCGCGACAGTACGACCGCCGCCGTACACAGCATGAGCAGTCCGGCGACGCCGCCGAGTAGCAGTAGCGACAGCGCCGCCGCGACGCTTTCCGCGACGAGTACGGCGCGGACACGGGGCC